>NZ_JAQDBC010000005.1:0-1683 GCF_027681725.1 Caecibacter sp. AF58-12pH5A
GGGGCTGTGAAATAACGCCCCTATAAAAACGAATGAGGATCACTGGCTCGAAAGAGCCGGTGATCCTCATTTTGTGGTAAAATTTTACGTAACTAATGAAAAATTCAACCATCAATTATTTTAAAACAAAACAGGCTATTTTGCCACTGTTTATTTCAGATTGTCTGAATATCTGCGATCCTGTGCTGGTTTTTGACCGATTTATGGAGGAAATCGACTTGGAGAAATACCTGAGCAATGTTCCAACGCACGTTACCGGACGTATCAGGTACAACCCGACCAGCATGTTGAAAACAATCTTATTCGGATTTATGACTAATGGATATATCTCGCTCCGCGAACTCGAAGATTGCTGTAAAGTCAATCTTCGCTTTATGTATCTTATGGATCATGAGACACCATCTTACCGCACTTTCGGATATTTTATCGAAAATATGCTCAAACCATCCGTTGAGGAATTGTTCAGCGATATCAACAAGAAAATCTTTGCCAAAGATCATGTAGATTTGAGCCATCTGTATATCGACGGTTCGAAATTTGAGGCAAATGCCAATAAATACAGCTGGGTATGGAAGAAAGCGACGGAAAAATCCAGATATAGACTTTTTGAAAAAATCACGGAGCTACTCGATGAAATCAACAATGACCTTGCCAGCTTCGGCATCAAAATTGATACGAATTCCGAATACGTTCCTGCATACCTTAGTGAAGTAACGGAACGATATGCCAAAATCTATGAACTGGATGAAACAAAATTTGTTCATGGAAAAGGGCATCGAAAAACACCGCAGCAGCGCTATTATGAACGCCTGCAGCAATATACAGCGAAACTTGAAGAATATGTTGAAAAGATAACCGTTTGTGGTCCAGAACGGAACAGTTATTCCAAGACAGACCATGCAGCCACATTCATGCGGCTCAAAACCGATTATATGGGCAACGACCAGCTCTTACCAGCCTACAATGTTCAATTTGGCATTGCAGATGAATACATAGCCGTAGCTGATGTAAATCAATACCGTTCAGACATGGATTGTTTCGTTCCCTTACTGGAGAAATTTCATGATACCTACGGGTTTTATCCAAAGTATCCCGTTGCTGATGCAGGATATGGTTCATACAATAATTATATTTACTGCGAGCAACACGGAATGGAAAAGTACATGAAATTCACTATGTACAAGAAAGAAACTACTGACGCGAAGTATCGAGATAATCCGTTTCGAGCCGTGAATTTCAAGATTGATGAAAAAGGCACACTGCGTTGTCCGGCCGGACAGGCCTTTCATCTTCAATACAGACGAAATGTAAAAGGGAATCGATATGGGCGTCAGGAAGAAGTCTACCAGTGCGAAAATTGCATGGATTGTCCATATGCCTCCGCGTGTAAAAAGACCGATAAAAACAGGACGATTCGTCTTAACCAGGAACTAACCTCCATGCATCAAGAAGTTGTAAATAACCTGGAAAGCATTCAAGGAGCTCTTCTTCGTATGAATCGTTCCATTCAATCCGAAGGTACTTTTGGGATCATGAAAAATAACCGCTGGTACAAAAGAATCGTTCGAAAAGGCATGGAACAAGTACGTTTAGAGATTTTCCTGGTTTCTATCGGGCATAATCTTTATAAATACCACAATAAAAGACTACGTTTGAAGAAAGCCGCATAAACTCTAGAAAAGC
>NZ_JAQDBC010000005.1:1693-157193 GCF_027681725.1 Caecibacter sp. AF58-12pH5A
AACTCTAGAAAAGCAGTTTTTATGGGGAAAGGGGTTTTATGCCTATTTTGCAGTAATTTCCTGCTTATTACCTCAAGATGCAAATAAAAAGAGGATGTGGACAAAATGATTTCTCATTTTGTCACATCCCCTTTCTTTTTTTTGACTTAGACTCGGCTCTAAGGTATATGATAAAGGTAATGCTCCCTCAAAAGAGGGCAGAACTATACAGGTGAGAAGGGGAAAGACCATATGCTGCATTATTTTTTTAAAGGACTCCTACGCGTCGTCGTGCTGCTCCTGCTGTTATGTACAGCCGTCGGCGCCTATATTGGTAACACGGCCTATCATGAGTTTCGTGAAGCGCCGTGGGATGAAATCTTAGGCATTAAAAATAATACGAAACAGCAGCTGACGTATATACGGACGCTGGAAAAGGAACGCGACTGGGAGCCGGTCCGTGTTAACGGACAAGACGGCACGATTTTGCGGGGCACGTACATTCCGAGTCCCAGTCATTCCCACAAGACGGTGATCTTGTTGCATGGCTTATATCAAAACCGCTCGATGTGCCTTCCGTACGTACCTATGTACAGGAATCTGGGCTATAACGTGCTTCTCGTCGATTTACGCGGCCACGGCGACAGTGAAGGCGCCCATACGGATTGGGGCCTTTCGGAAGTAACGGACCTGCAAAAATGGGTACAATGGCTGGAAAGGAAAGACGGCCAGTCGATTATTGGCCTGCATGGTGTCTCCTTGGGGGCTGCAATGGCCCTTTTGTATGCCGGTTCTGATAGGGACGGCCATCTTTCCTTCGTCGTTGCCGATAGCTCCTATGGCAATATCATTGCCTTGGGCCGGGAGAAACTATTGCATTGGACAGGAGATCAGCGCCTCGTTCTGGGGTATAATCTACTCGATCCGTTTTTTCAGGCCGCCATGTTCGTACATACGCACGAGCTGGTAGCAAATATAGAACCGGCTCAGGCCGTTCGCTTTATTCATGTGCCGGTACTCTTTTTGCATGGCAGTGAAGATCAGTTGGTGCCGGAAAAGACGGCCCACAGTTTATACGATAACTGTGGCAGCCAGAAAAAATACATCCACATTTTCCAGTCCTCGCCTCATGCAGCCGGCATTGAAACGGACCGTGCTGACTATGTCCGGACCGTATCTCATTTCCTTGAAGAGAACGTATGATGCTTGACGTACGGGGTCCTGGCTGGTATCATAGAATCTGCCAGTACTACTATATATAGTATGTGCACTCATAATAAATAACAATATATTTGAATTCATGGAATGCATACGAAGGAGGACCTATGGACGAAAAGGAATGGCTCGGCGAGGGCAACCAGCTGGGTATGGACATTTGGAAAAATAAATATCGCGATAACGAGGAAACCTTTGAAGACTGGATCGGCCGGGTCAGCGGCCATGACGAAGAAGTAGCTGACTTATTACGGCAGCAGAAGTTTTTGTTTGGCGGCCGCATTCTGGCCAACCGGGGTCTTGAATACGAAGGGAAAAAGATTACCCTGTCGAATTGCTATGTCATGACACCACCGGAAGACAATATCGAAAGTATCTTTGACCGGGCCGGTAAGCTAGCCCGTACTTATAGCTATGGTGGTGGCTGTGGCATCGATATTTCCCGCCTCAGTCCTAAAGGCGCGCGCATTAATAATGCAGCCAAGGAAACGAGTGGCTCCATTTCCTTTATGACACTCTATTCCCTAGTTACGGAATTGATCGGACAAAATGGCCGGCGCGGTGCCCTCATGATTTCTATTGACTGTAGTCATCCTGATGTATTGGATTTCATTAAGTTAAAAACGGACCTCAATAAGGTGACAAAGGCTAACATTTCCGTCCGCCTGAGCAATGAATTTATGCAGGCCGTCAAGGAGCATAAGGAATTTCGTCTTCATTATACGCGGCAGGAAACAGGCCAGACCATTGAAACGCTGGTCAAGGCTGCCGATGTGTTTCATCTGTTGGCAGAAACCAACTGGGATTATGCCGAACCGGGTGCCCTCTTTTGGGATCGCATCTGTTCGTGGAACCTCCTGGCTAATACGAAGGAATTTACCTTTGCCGGCGTGAACCCTTGTGCAGAAGAACCGTTGCCGGCCGGTGGTTCGTGCCTTTTAGGTAGTATGAACCTGACACAATTTGTCACGCACCCCTTTACGCCGGAAGCGGCCTTTGATTTTGATGAATTCAAGCGCTGCGTAACGATTGGTGTACGGGCCTTAAATGACGTCCTCGATGAAGGCCTGCCGCTTCATCCGCTGCAGGAACAACGGGACAGCGTTAAAAAATGGCGCCAGATCGGCTTGGGCATTATGGGCCTGGGCGATATGCTCCTCAAACTGGGACTGACCTATGGCAGTGAAGAAGCAATTGCCTTCTGTCATGAACTGGGCTTTACCATGGCCGATACAGCTATTGCAGCTTCGGCTATGCTGGCAAAGGAACGGGGCGCATACGAAATGTGCCATGTAGATGAAATCATGCAGACGCCGTATTTTGAAGCGAATACGACAGAAAAGACGGCAGAACTGGTCCGCCAGTATGGCCTGCGCAACTCCCAGCTTCTGACCATTGCACCGACAGGTACGCTTTCGACGATGCTCGGTATTTCCGGCGGTATCGAACCGATTTATGCCAACTTCTATGAACGCAAAACGGAATCACTCCACGCTGCCGATGTCTATTATAAAGTCTATACACCTATCGTAGCGGAATATATGAAGAAACATGAGCTGACTGATGACTCGCAGCTGCCGCCGTATTTCGTGACGGCCCTGACGTTGCCGTATCAGAAGCGCCTGGCCATGCAGGGCGCATGGCAGCAGCACATTGATGCGTCCATCAGTTCGACGGTCAATGTACCGAATAGTTTTACTGTAGAAGACACGGAAGCTCTCTATATGCTGGCCTATGAAAACGGCTGTAAAGGCGTTACGCTTTTCCGCGATGGCTGTAAGCGTGCAGGCATCCTTTCCACTCATACGCAGGAAGAAGCAGCCGTACCGATTGCCGGCGAAGGCCTGGCCCGCGGTGAAATCGTGGCTATCGATGACGACGTTATCGGGAAAAAGCGTAAGCTCGTAACAGGCTGTGGCAGCCTGCATTGCATGGCTTTCTTTGACACAGAAACAGGGGCTCTCCTGGAAACCTATCTGAGCAAAGGCTCGACCGGTGGCTGCAACAACTTCATGATCGGTCTGTCGCGCATGATTTCTATCAGTGCCCGCGCCGGTATCGACATTTATACGATTATCGACCAGCTGAATTCGACGGGGAATTGCCCGAGCTATTCTGTCCGCCGGGCTACGCGTGGCGATACGAGCCGTGGTTCCTGTTGTCCTATGGCAGTAGGCAACGTACTCCTCGATATGTACAATGAAGTACAAGAAGAACTGCACCATAAAACGAGTGGTACGAAGAAAGCTGTACGCGTGAAACCGGCGAAGCCCCGGGCAACGGATAAGGTGAAGGCAGAAAATATCTTTTGCCCCCAGTGCGGTGAACCGCTTGTCTTTGAAGGCGGCTGCAATACGTGCAAAAATTGTGGCTGGAGCAAATGCTATTGATGTAAAGAAACCGTTAAAGCCTCTTGACAAGGCCAGAGTGCATGCTATAATATACTCAATTTCATAGATGTGATGATGGAGAAGCAAGTTACAAGGCTTATCAGAGAGCTATCGGCTGGTGTGAGATAGTAAGCGTGTAAGGCGTTCCGCTCCGGAGCGGCAAATGATGAATTTGACGGGTCCCGCCCGATACAGCGGCAAGAGTTGGCTGTATGGCAAGTTGGGTGGCAACGCGGGAATATATACTCTCGTCCCTTTTTTGGGGGACGGGAGTATTTTTGTTTTCCGGCCGGGCAGCAAATTGGGTGGTACCGCGAGAAGGAGAAGCTCGTCCCAAGAGAGAAGCTTCTCCTTTTTTATATCTATCACTAATGGGGGGATTTTCATGGCAAGAGTATTCAATTTTAATGCCGGTCCGTCGGCTATGCCGCTGCCGGTATTGCAACAGGTACAGGCTGAGTTTTTGGATTTTGATCACACAGGTATGAGTATTGTGGAAATCAGTCACCGTAGTGCAGCCTATCAGAAGATGCAGGACGACACCGTAGCCGTATTACGCCGGCTCATGCAGATTCCCGATGACTATCACGTCATCTTTATGCAGGGCGGCGGCAGTATGCAGTTCCTCATGCATGGCGCCAATTTCCTCAAACACCGCGGTGGCTATCTGAATACGGGAATTTGGTCTGATAAGGCTATGAAGGCGGCTTCCTATTATGGAGAAGTGTACGAAGTGGCTTCGAGTAAAGCCGATCATTTTTCGTATATCCCCAAGGAAGATACATTTATGGTCAAGCCGGATACGGATTATATTTACATGACGAGCAATAATACGGTTCATGGGACGCAGTGGCAGACCTTTCCGCATGTAGATGTGCCTCTCTTTTGCGATATGTCCAGCGATTTCCTGTCCCGCCCGGTCGCTGTGGCGAACTTTGATTTCATCTATGCAGGCGTGCAGAAAAATGTGGGCCCGGCCGGTGTCGTCGTTGGCATCATTAAGGATTCTCTCTTAAAGCAGGTGCGGGAAGGACTGCCGGATATGCTATCGTATCGTACCTTTGCCGATCACGATTCGACCTATAATACACCGCCGGTCTTTTGCATTTATTTTGTCAATCGTGTAGCCCATTGGCTGGAAGAGCAAGGCGGTCTGACGGCAATAGAAGCACGCAATGCGAAAAAGGCCGCGCTTTTGTATGACTGCATTGACGGCAGTGACGGATTTTATCGTGGTCATGCAGCTAAGGATTCGCGCAGTGTCATGAATGTGACCTTCAACCTGCCGACGCCGGAGCTGGAAGCAAAATTCGTAGCCGAAGCGACGGCGCGCGATCTCATCGGTATTAAGGGCCATCGTTCTTTAGGCGGCTGCAGGGCCTCAATTTACAACGCCGTAACAGAAGAAGCCTGCCAGGCCCTGGCAGATTTTATGAATGAATTTAAGAAAAAACAATAAGCAATCAGGGGTATTTCCAAGAGGAGGACATGCAGCATGAAAATTTTAGTTAGCGATGATGTGTCGGAAAAAGGTGTAGAAGTACTGCGTGCGCAGGGGTACGACGTAGATGTAAAAATCAATCTCAATGAAGACGATTTGATTGCCTGCATCGGTGAATATGACGGCTTGGTAACGCGGTCCATGACGCATGTAACGGAAGCAGTTATCAATGCAGGAAAAAAATTAAAGGTAATCGGCCGTGCCGGTGTAGGTGTAGACAGCATTGATATTAAAACGGCTACAGCCAAGGGGATTATCGTCGTCAATGCGCCTACGGCAAATACGGTAGCAGCGACTGAACATACCTGTGCCATGATCATGGCCATTACGCGCCACATTCCGCAGGCCCATAATTCGCTTATGGCCGGAGAATGGGACCGCGAACGGTTTACAGGTATTCAGCTGCAGAATAAGACCATTGGCATTATCGGTGTCGGCCGTATCGGCTCACGCATTGCCAAACGCATGCAGGCTATGGAAATGCGCACCATCGGTTATGATCCGTATATTCCGGAAGAACGGGGCAAACAGCTGGGCGTAGAATTGGTTGATCTCGATACGTTGTTGCGGGAATCCGATTATATTACGATGCATACGCCACTGACCAAAGAAACACGCGGCATGATCGGCGCAGCCGAAATTGCCAAGATGAAAGACAGCGTACGGGTCATCAACGTGTCCCGCGGTGCGGTTCTTGATATCAACGCGTTAGCCGATGCATTAAAGAGCGGCCACGTAGCCGGTGCAGCTATTGACGTATTCCCGACGGAACCGCTGACCAAAGACATCAATCCCTTCCTCGATATGGACAATGTCGTCATTACACCGCACTTGGGTGCTTCCACGAAGGAAGCCCAGATTGGCGTATCTGTCGACGTTGCCGAAGGCGTCATTGCTGCCTTGAATGGAGAACCGGTGCCGACGGCTGTCAATATGGCACCGCTGCCGGCCAATGTCTACCGCACGATTCAGCCGTACTTCGATCTCATGGAACGCATGGGGATCATCGGCGTTTACCTCTCGGAAGGCCCTATGAAAGAAATTTGTGTAGAATATACAGGTGCCTTAGCACAGACAGAAACGGGCCTCTTGACGACGGCAGTTCTGAAAGGCGCGTTAAACCCTATCCTGCAGGAATCGGTTAACTTCGTCAATGCACCGGAAGTGGCCCGCTCCCGTCATATTTCTGTCAAAGAAGTACACAGCCAGGACCAGGGCTATTTGTCGGATGCCGTTACCGTGACGATCCGGACGAGTAAAGGGGAACACTCCCTCGTGGGCACTCTCTTCAACCGGACAGAAGCGAAGATCGTACAGATCGACGAATACCGCCTGGACTTTACGCCGGAAGGCTATTTGCTCCTGGCGCCGCATATCGATCAGCCTAACATGATCGGCCAGATTTCAACTATTCTGGGACAGGCCCATATTAATATTACAGGCATGCAGCTGGCGAAGATGACGCAGGCCGGTACGAATATTATGGCTATTGCCGTACAGGATGATATTCCGAACGACATCATGCTGAAACTGCGCGGCATTGAAGGCATTATTGACATGAAACTGATTCACTGCGAAACACATTGAGGAGGCAGGCTATGGTACGGATTATATTAGTGCGTCATGGTGAAACAGAATGGAATATTGAAGGACGCTATCAGGGGCAGGAAGATACGCATCTCAGTCCGCGCGGCCTCGAACAGGGACGGCTTCTGGCCCAGGGCCTGAAGGACATTCCCTTCGATGTCTGTGTATCGAGCCCGCTGGAACGGTCTTTTCAAACCTGCTCCTTCTGTGCCGGCCTGCACCATTTGCCTGTCGAAACGGATGACCGCCTGCTTGAAATCAATCACGGCGTCTGGGAAGGCTGCCTGGCAGATGAAATTCAGCAGCAGTATCCTGTCGAATTTGCTCTCTGGCATAGTGAGCCACAGCGGGTCACCATGCCCGGCGCGGGCGGGGAAAGTCTGGAAGATGTACGCCGCCGCGTGCGCGCTGCCTTTGATGATTACGCTGTCCGCTTTGCCGGCAAGACAGTCCTCGTAGCGGCTCATGATGCGGTTAACAAGGCGATTATCTGCGATCTTCTCGGTCTCGATATGAGCCACTTCTGGCAAATCAAACAGGACAATACGTGTATCAATGTGCTGGAAGAACAGGACGGCAAATGGCGTCTCGTATTACTGAACTCGACAAATCACATGGGTTATTTGTACAGCGGTATTGAACAAAAGGGTCTATAGTGTATATAATGTAACAGGTATTATGTACAGGAAGGATGAGAAAACATGTTAGATACAAAATTTATCCGCGAACATGCAGATGAAGTAAAAGAAAACATCAAGAACCGCCATGCAAAAGCAGACGTAGATCGGTTTATTGCTCTCGACGAAAAGCGCCGGGAATTGTTGCAGCGCGTAGAAGCGATGAAGAATGAACGCAACACGGTAACGAAGGAAATCAGCCGGTTAAAGAGAAATAAAGAAAATGCTGATGACAAGATTGCTGCCATGAAAAAGCTGGGCGATGACATCGACAGCCTGGACAAGGAAGTCAAAGAAATTGAAAAGGATATGCTCGCTATTCAGCTCATGATTCCAAACATGTGCCATCCGTCTGTTCCGCTGGGGGAAGATGACAGCCAGAATCCGGAAGTACGCAACTGGGGCGAACGCAAAAACTATGACTTCCAGCCGCTTAACCATTGGGAAATCGGTGAAAATCTTGGTATTCTCGATTCGGAACGGGCTGCCAAAGTTACGGGTGCACGCTTCTACTATTACATCGGTGCCGGTGCCAGATTGGAACGGGCCGTATATAATTTCATGCTCGACCGTCATACGGAACACGATGGCTATACAGAAGTCATTCCCCCGTATATCGTCAACCGTGATTCGATGACCGGTACGGGCCAGCTGCCGAAATTCTATGAAGATATGTATCGTCTTAACGTAGAAGGCGAAGAAATGTACATGATTCCGACGGCAGAAGTTCCGTTGACGAACTACTATCGCGGTGAAATCATCGATGGCAGCAAGCTGCCTGTATACTTTACGGCGCTGACGCCGTGTTTCCGTGCCGAAGCAGGTTCTGCCGGCCGTGATACGCGCGGCCTCATCCGCCAGCACCAGTTCCATAAAGTCGAAATGGTAAAATACACGACACCGGAAACGAGCTATGATGAACTGGAAAAACTGACCCATGATGCCGAAGGAATCTTACAGGAACTGGGCCTGCCTTATCACGTCGTCACGCTTTGCACCGGAGACATTGGTTTTTCGGCTGCCAAAACCTACGATATCGAAGTGTGGTTCCCGGCACAGGGGAAATACCGTGAAATCTCTTCGTGCTCTAATACGGAAGATTTCCAGGCACGTCGTGCTAATATCCGCTTCCGCCGTACGCCGAAGGAAAAACCGGAATACGTGCATACCCTGAATGGCTCCGGCCTTGCTGTAGGCCGTACCGTCGCTGCCATCCTGGAAAATTACCAGCAGGCTGACGGTTCTGTCCTCGTACCGGAAGCATTGCGTCCGTATATGCATTGCGACGTCATTACCAAACAAAAATAAGGCTAGTGTATGCTTGATTCGTCGCCCGGCAGCGAACGCGGAAGTTCCTGCCGGGCGAATTATGTCCAGGCGTGCCCGCTGCCGGTGCGAGGAAGGGCAGATTGTTACTTTTTTAAACAAAAAGGTGAGACTCTTTCAGATTTGCGCCTTTTATGGTACAATGACTTGATAGCAAAGATACAAAAGATTGATAAACTTGGCTTTGCTTTGTTTATCAGAACTATACATTCGCAATCTATTTAGGAGGCACCAGAATTGGAGAAGCTTGTTATTCGTGGTGGAAAGCCCTTGGAAGGTACTGTTCGTGTCAGCGGAGCAAAGAATGCTGTGCTGCCCATTATTGTAGCATCTATGCTGGGAACAACGGAAAGTGTCTTGACGGAAATTCCCAAGTTGGATGATGTTCATACTGTATGTGAGGTCATTTCGTCCTTAGGCGTACATATTTCCCAGCCTGAAGAAGGCACACTGGTTATTGATGCCAGCCAGTTAACATCGACAGCGGCACCGTATGACCTGGTTCGCCGCATGCGCGCATCCTTTTTGGTCATGGGGCCTCTTTTAGCCCGTAAAGGCAGAGCTAAGATTTCCCTGCCTGGTGGCTGCTCTATTGGCGCTCGGCCTATTGATTTACACCTCAAGGCGTTTGAAGCCATGGGGGCTGTCATTCATCTGGAAAATGGCGACATTGAAGCTTCCGTCGAAGGCGGTCTCAAGGGCGCACAGATTTATTTGGATTTTCCCAGCGTCGGCGCGACAGAAAACGTCCTCATGGCAGCTTCGCTGGCAGAAGGAAAAACCGTCCTGGAAAATGCCGCAGAAGAACCGGAAATCGTGGACCTGGCTACGTATTTAAATAGCATGGGTGCCAATATTCGTGGTGCCGGCACTAATGTTATCCGGATTGAAGGTGTAAAAGAACTGTATGGTGCAACCCATGCTGTTATTCCCGATCGTATCGAAGCCGGGACCTTTATGGTCGGTGCCGCTATGACCGGCGGTAACGTCTATGTAGAAAATGCCCTGTCGGAACACTTAAAACCGCTCGTCGCCAAGTTAAAGGAAGTAGGAGCTACCGTTGAAGAAGACATTGATGGTATCCGCGTCATTGGCCACAAGCCGCTGCGTCCGGCCGATATTAAGACCTTGCCCTATCCCGGTTTTCCAACGGATATGCAGGCGCAGTTCATGGCTTTGACGACAATCTGCGAAGGTACCAGCGTCATTACGGAAACGGTATTTGAAAACCGCTTCATGCACGTTGATGAATTCAAGCGGATGGGTGCCAAGATCCGCATTGAAGGACGCAGTGCTATCGTGGAAGGCGTGGCCAAGCTGAAAGGGGCAGACGTCAATGCTACGGATTTACGGGCTGGTGCCGCTCTGGTGCTGGCTGGCCTCGTAGCAGAGGGAAAGACAAAGGTTGGCTATCTATATCATATAGACCGTGGTTACGATAACCTGGTCCAAAAGCTACAAAGGTTAGGTGCAGACATTGTTCGGGTCAATATTGACTAAAAAAAAGAAAAATCAGAATGTGCCGCCGGCCCAGAATGCACATGGTTCATTTCTGCCCCATTGGTTTGGCAGTGATATTGCCATTGATCTGGGCACGACCAACATCATTGTATATGTAAAAAAACGTGGTATTGTGGTTAATGAACCGGCTGTTATCGCGTTAGATACGAACAGCCATCAGGTCATCGCCGTCGGCAGGGAAGCGCAGGCCATGCTGGGGCGGACGCCGCAGCATATCCACGCCTATCATCCCTTGAGCCGTGGTGTCATTGCTGATTATGATGCCACCGAGTATATGCTGCGCTATTTTATCCGCAAGGCTATTGGCAAAGCGCTGCTTTTTAAGCCGCGGGTTATTATTTGTGTACCCTCCGGGGCGACGAATGTAGAAAAGCGGGCTGTGATTGAAGCGGCGATGCAGGCCGGTGCCCGCAAAACCGTCGTCATGGAGGAACCGCTGGCAGCTGCTATTGGCGCCGGCCTGGATATTGCCAGCTCCAACGGGTCTATGGTCGTCGATATGGGCGGAGGAACGACAGATGTAGCCGTACTCAGCCTGAGTGGTATCGTCATCAGTGAGTCCCTGCGTATTGGCAGTAATACGTTCGACGAAGCGATTATCCGCTATCTGGAAAAGATAAAACACGTTACCATTGGCCAGCGGACGGCAGAAGAGCTGAAAATCCTCATCGGCACGGCGTTGCCCGATGGCCGCCAGCTGACGGCAGATGTACGGGGCCGCAGTACCGAAACGGGGTTGCCGGCTATGGTCGATATTGACTCACAGGAAATCCGCAGGGCCTTGTCGGAACCGATTGAAGCTATTTTGCGCACCATCCTTACGATTTTGGAAAAAACACCGCCTGAACTGGCTGCAGATATTGCCGATCACGGCATTATCCTGACCGGCGGCGGCCTCTTGCTCGACGGTATGGATCGTCTGATTTCCCAGACGACAGGCATGGCCGCGTATCTTTGCGATGATCCCTTGCTGTGCGTTGCCAATGGGGCCGGCAAGTCACTCAATGAAATCAGCCGGTTAAAAGATAGTTTTGATGATTTGTAATCTGTAAAGGAGTGATACATCATGATGTCCATGAAAAAGAAAGTCCTTACGCTGGCAGCGATGGTTGCTGCCCTGGCAGCTTCTTCGGTTATGGCCGCAGATGTGTCGTATACATCTGTCCTGAGCGGTAAGGTAGACAGTGTCGTTCCCGTAGGAACCGCCGTTGCCGAAGGCGACGTACTGCTTACCGTAGAATCCCTGGCCGGTCCTATGCCGGCAGCCCGGGCGAATAGCAGTGGTACTGTCAAATCAGTCACGATTCAGCCTGGGTCGGCAGTCACACAGGGCACTGTCGTAGTTGTTGTGGAAACGAAATAAGAAGGAGCTTATGAGACGATTACGTACGTGGCGGCACGCAGTAAAGGCTTTATGTGCAGCAGTCCTTTGCTGCGCCGTCTCTTTTACCGCATATGCGGAACAATTTATGTCAGTCCGCGATGTCCAGCCGGGTATGACGGGCTATGCTAAGACGGTAACCCAGGGAACGACGATGGAAACCTTTCCTGTAGAAATTCTGGGCGTCATGAAGAATAGCGGCCCTTCCGGTGATCTCGTTCTGGCCCGGTTCTCCGGACCTTTGATCGAACGCACAGGCGGGATTGCCCAGGGGATGAGCGGCAGCCCGGTCTACATAAATGGGAAACTCTTGGGCGCCGTAGCGTACGGCTGGTCTTTTACGAATTCTAAGGTAGGTATGATAACGCCTATTGAAGATATGGTCAAACTCTGGAATGTACCCGTAAAGGAAGAAATCCGGCCCTTTAATGCCCGTGAATCGTCACTTATTCCGGTTGATACACCGCTCATGGCCAGCGGCTTTGACACGCTTTCCATGAACTGGATGAAGGAAAAGCTGCCACAATATAAGTTTCTGCCTGTAGATACGGCGACGGCTGCCTCCGATAGTCAGGCTCAGCCGTTAGAAGCGGGCAGTTCCGTAGCTGCGGCCTTTGTCAATGGGGATTTGAAGCTGGGTGCTATTGGCACGGTTACCTATGTGGATCACGATCATATCGTAGCCTTTGGCCATCCCTTCCTCAAGAAGGGGAGTATTAATTACTTCATGCACAATGCGTATATCTTCACGATCGTCAATAATATGGAAAGCTCTTTCAAACTTGGCTCTATCGGGGCTGAAATTGGCCGTATCGATCAGGACCGGGGCGCTGGGATTGCCGGCAATTATTCCCTGGCACCGGGCATCCCTGTCGTCATGGATGTACGCGATCAGGATACGGGAGCCCATAATATTAAACGCGTTAAAATCATTGAAGATAACGAAATGACGCCAGTTCTGGCGGCAACGTCTGTCTATAATACAGTTAATAAGACGATTGACCGTTTAGGCGGCGGTACGGCGACAATCGAGTATACGATTCGTTCGGCCAACGGCCGCGATAAGGATATTACGCGGCATAACATGTATTATTCGGAAAATAATGTCAATGAAAAGAGCATCGATGAACTGTATAATGTGCTTGATATCCTGAAGCATAATGAATTCATTGATTACCCTGTTCTCGACATTACATCTACTACGTCTATTTCCCAGGCACAAAAAACGGCACGTATTACGGAGGCTATGGCAGCTCCGGTCGTAGCCAGCCCGGGCGATACGATTTATTTCAAAGTCACGCTTCATCCCTATCGTGGAGCCGATGAAGTAAAGGCGATGACCTTTACGGTTCCCAAAGACCAGCCTTTAGGCGACATGGTACTGGAAGTACGTGGTGGCGGAGTCATTCCCTTGCCGTATCTGATCGAACGGCAGCGCTACAACCTGACAGACGAAATCATTGAACGCCTGCGTCATTATAAAGATTTTGATGAGCTGAAGAAAGCGATCGAAAAAGAAGACGCCAACAACGACCTGGTCATTGAAGTCCTCGATCAGAACATCAGCATGATTGACGATGGGAAAACAAAGACGTCTAAGGTAAAACTCCAGGCTAAAGAAGCGCAGGAATCGCCGAAGGATGTACTGAAACCGAAAAAGAATGGTCTCCATGACGATACGGATAAGGACGATCAAAAATCATCCATTCCGACGCCGTACATCGTTAAGGGCGACGGCCAGCTGACTATCAAGATTGTCACACCGGAAAAGCGTGATCGTTTCCTGGCAGCACACCATACGCTGCAGTCGGCAAAAGCGGTTATCAGCGCCGAAGACGATGATACAGCAGATACGGCTGACCAGACAGACAAGAAGGATACGGACAACCAATCTGATGCCGGCAAGAATCAGAAAGAAAAGCCCTCGCAAGATAAAAAGAACATATTTGGCCTATACTAGGCTACCAGACAGCAGCTGTGTTATGTGACCATACGCAGCTGCTGTTTTACCGTACGCCGTGGTTCTGTGAGTCTGACCGGCTGCGTCAGGGGTTCAATCTTGATATTTAAGGGATAACATGGTATTATCTTATTTGTAGAAAACTGAAAAGGAGTTCTGAGCTTTCTTACAGTTTTATAACAATTTATTGCCAGTGTTTTGCATACCTGTTGTATTAATGGTATAGTAACAGTACATACGCAGGGAAAAGGGGGTGTGTCTGTGCTGGGAATGTTGGAACACGTAGGTGCGTTTACGTTACATATCTTCGAAAAGGTTGGCGTATTGGCCCTCCTGTTTCTACAGACGGTGCGCCAGTTGCCCAAAATTCAACGACGCCTGACCATTGCCCAGATGGCGCACCTTGGTGTTAATTCGCTGCCTATTGTCAGCCTCACCTTGCTTTTTGCCGGTATGGTTATGACCTTACAGATCGTCGATATTCTCCTGCGTTATGGGGCACAGTCGACCTTAGGCGGGATTATGTCCATCGCTATGGGGCGCGAACTGGGTCCTATTCTCACGGGTGTTGTCGTTGCCGGCCGTGTAGGCGCAGCCATGACAGCTGAAATCGGCACGATGAAGGTGACAGAGCAAATTGATGCCTTGCGCTGCATGGCCGTCAACCCCGTTGCCTATCTCGTCGTACCACGCTTCGTCGCCTGTGTCTGCATGGTGCCGCTTTTGGCTTTCTACGGCTATATTATCGGTACGGCCGGTGGCGATGCTGTGGCTACCTTGAGCGCGGGCCTGACTCATTTCACGTATATGAATTCCATTGAAATGTTTACGGACGTTTCAGATGTCGTATATGGCCTGATTAAAGCCATGTTCTTTGGCGGCATTATTGCCTTAGTCGCTTGTCACGAAGGCATGAATGCCAAGAGTGGTGCTGAAGGGGTTGGCCAGGCTACAACCCGTTCGGTTGTTACGTCTATTATTTTTATCTTTATCTGTAATTATCTCTTGTCCCTTATCTTATATTAGGAGTGCTGCTATGATTAGTCTGCAGGATATCACGGTAGCCTATGGATCGCGGGTTATCCTGAACCACATCAATCTCGATATTCATACAGGTGAAACCCTCGCTATTCTAGGTGCCAGCGGTTCTGGTAAAAGTACCATTTTACGGCTCATCATAGGCCTGCAAAAGCCGACGAGCGGCAAAATCTTTGTCGATGGCCAGGATATCCTTGCACTGGATGAGGACCAAATGGACCAGGTGCGGCTGCACATGGGGATGGTCTTCCAATATTCGGCCTTGTTTGATTCCATGAGCGTTGGCGAGAATGTGGCCTTTGGCCTGCGGCAGCACACAAAAAAGAGTGAAGCAGAAATACGCGAAATCGTACACAATAAGCTTCATCTCGTCGGTCTCGATAATGTGGAAGCCATGATGCCTAACAACCTGTCAGGCGGCATGAAAAAGAGAGTCAGCCTGGCCCGGGCCATTGCCCTGGAGCCACAAGTAATCCTGTATGACGAACCGACAGCCGGTCTGGATCCGTTGCGTAGCATGGATATAAACCATCTGATTGTTAATACACAGCGCCAGCTCCATACGACGTCTGTCGTCGTGACGCATGATATGGAGTCGGCTTTTTATGTAGCCGACAGGCTGGCGTATTTGGAAGAGGGTGAATTCCGGCTGATCGCCGATAAAGAAACGTTCCGTTCGACGACGGATGCACAGGTGCAGCGGTTTATTCATGGCAGTACAGACTGGCAGGAGGGAGGGAATACTACATGAAATGGAGTGCAGAAGCAAAAGTAGGGCTGGTAACGATTGTTGGCGTGCTGATTTTTACGTATGTAGTCATTACCCTGGCTCATGCAGAAATATTTGGTAAACCGGGCTATGAAATTCACGCTATGTTCCGCGATGCTAATGGCCTGCAAAAGGGCAATTCTGTCCGTTATGTAGGTGTACACGTAGGCAAGGTCGTCAGCGTCAGTCCCTCGAAGGATGGCGTGGACGTAGCCATGAAAATTGATAAGGGAACCGAAATTCCCAAGGGCTCCAAGCTGGCTATCACGACAGATGGCCTATTGGGCGAAAAAATTGTTTCTATTACGCCGGGCGCTGATTCTACGCAGGTAGTAGCTGCAGGTGAATATTTGAACGGCAGCGATGGCAAGACCATGGATGATATGATGGAAAGTACAGGGAAGCTCATTGCCAATGCTAACGACATGATCAATAATATCAATAATGTCATTGGGCACCCTGAAACGCAGCAGGCTATGCGCGGTACGATTCAGAACATCGAAGGTATGACCGGCCGGGTAAACGGTCTCATGGATGCCAATGCCGGCAATATTCAGTCCATGACTGCCCATATGGCGGCAGTTACGGCGTCTCTTGATGAAACGGCAGCCCAGTTAGCGGCCATGAACCGTGACGGCGCCATTTCTGATGACGTCCGGGCGACGGCAGAGAATATGAAGCAAATTACAGACAGCTTTGAAAAGACAGCTTTAGCAGTAGAAAAGATTACGACAGATGAACAGAGCCAGGCTGATCTGCAGCAGACGTTGCACAATACGGCTTCCATCTCCGGCCGCCTGAATAAAATTCTCGGTGGCGATACGGGTTTGAAGACCGAAGGAGATGCGGCTATTCTGCACAATGATACAAAAGGTGAAACAGGTGCCCAGGTAAATTTTAAGTTGTACCGGAACAATAGCTTCGCTCTGTTAGGAGCTGAAAATATTGGTAACGGTACGAAAATGAACCTGCAGTATGGCAAAAAAGGGACTTTCCTTTCCGCCCGGGCCGGCCTGATCCGCGGCGAACTCGGTATGGGCCTCGACTTTTTTGAAGATAAGCCGTTCCGCCTTTCCCTGGAAGGCTACGATCCGGACGACTGGCGTTACCGCGTAAAAGCCAAGTATCGTCTGACCGATAATCTTTTCCTCTTTGGCCAATTTACAAGGCCTATGAACCGCAGCGATGGCGGTAATTATTATGGCATTGACTATGTCTTTTAGCCAGGACATTCTACAATATAGCAATCAGATCAATGGGGGTACCCGCAATGAACAAGGACATGTATAAAAAACTTATTGCAGCAGTGATGATTACAACGTTGGGCACAATATCTGCCGTTGCGGCAGCTGCGCCGGCCAAGGCTACGGTTGTTCCCGTAGATTTAAGTGATACGTCACAGAAGAGTGCATCTGTAGAAAGTGAATTACAACAGCTTTCGACGGAAAAGGCGCAAAAGGAAGCGGCTCGCCCGGCACCGGCTGTGGCCCCGGCGGCTGCGACAACAGCAGCTACTGTGCCTGATGTGCCACCGGCTTTGCGCGAACAGCTGGCGCAGCAGATTGCCGAAGATATGCAAAAGAGCGCTCAGCGTGCAGCAGCCAGACATGAGGCCGATCCGGTCATCGTCGTCGGCCGTGTCGGTGCTGATGAAACGGTGGATTTGACCCTGCCGAAGACCATTCAAATGGCACTCGATTACAACCGTGACATCAAGATGGCCCGCTATGCCCTGCATAGCACGGATTTTGCTATTGATGAAGCCCGTGCCGGCAAGATGCCGACCATCGGCTATACGTGGAGCGGTTCCCGCACAGGCGGCAGTGTCAAAGATGTAGCCAACGCATTTGGCAACTCTTTCAGTGTTTCTATTCCCCTCTATACAGGCGGGCGCGTAGAAAATGAAATTGCCAATGCCAAGCTCGGCAAGGTCAATGCCCAGGAAGAAATGCTGCGTGTCGAACAGGCGACAAAGCTTTCGGCTGTAGAAGGGTACTTTGGCCTCTTAGCCTATGAAGAATTGCAGGATGTATACCACGAATCGGTAAGCAACCTGGAAGGGCACGTAAAGAACGTTACGGCCCAGTATAATGTAGGCACCGTTGCCAAGCTCGATGTCCTTACATCTGATGTTTCCCTGGCTAATGCAAAGACTACGGCTGTTACAGCAGATACGAACGTAGCCGTAGCGGAAGCAAATCTGAATAATATCCTCGGCCTGCCCTTACAGACCAAACTAGTCCTCTCTGATCATCGCCTGCCCTTTGACTCGTACGATATTTCCCTGCAGGAAGCTATGGACTATGCCATGAAGTATCGTCCGGAAGTCCTCCAGGCGGCGCTGGCTGTACAGGAAGCAGAACGCAATATTGAAATTGCTAAAGCCGGTAACCGGCCGACGGTTAGTGTTGGTGCAGGCCGCGGCTACAGCGATACGACCTTCCCCGGCTGGGATGAACACAACTGGAGCATTACCGGTGGTGTGTCGTGGAGCCTCTGGGATGGTGGCGCGACGAATGCCAAAATCAAAGAAGCCCAGCTGACTCTCTTATCCCAGCGCGAAGCAGAGCAGAAGCAACGCGAAGCCGTACAGCTTGAAGTCAAGCAGGCTTATTTGAACCTGCGCAGTGCTGCCCAGCGTGTACTGGCTACTCAGACCTCTATCAATCAGGCCGAAGAAAGCTTCAAGATTGCCCGCGTCCGCTACCAGGCCGGCGTTGGTATCAACTTGGATGTCCTCGATGCCCGGCTCGCGTTGAACGAAGCTCAGACCAATCATATCCAGGCCCTGTACGATTACAACGTAGGTATTGCTACGCTGGAACAGGCTATGGGTGTTGACGTCCGTTCTGGTGTAGTACATCCGTCCATGACGGCAACTTCATATAGAGGCTGATTGTTACAGTTTGATGTAAATTTATAAATTGAAACAGTTTATTCGCTCATACTTCTTGATTTTAAAGTATAGCCTAGGTACAATGAAGGGAGAATTGTAATATGACAATTCTCTCTTCTTTTTCTATACAGAAAGGAGGTCCGCCGGTGAAAAAGAAATGGATTGTCTTCGGAGCGATTGTAGTCTTTTTATTTGCCGCGGCTTTCTCTCTCTGGCTGGAAAAACCGGTGCTCATGCAAAAACTGTCGGAAACGGTGACGGTAACTGCCGATGAAAAGCTAAACGGTACACTGCGTTTTAGCAGTATGGATGTTTCTCTTTCCGGCCGCGTGACGATTGCTGACCCGGTAGTTCGTGATACAGAGGGGCGCACTGTCCTTTCTGGTAAAGATATTACTGTTTTTATTAATCCTTGGAAAGTCCTGTCATCCCTATCGGGAGGGGAAATGGCGGCAGCCGTTGAAACGGTTGATATTCAGGCGCCTGTCGTCCATATTTGGCAAAATCAGGCAGACCAGACGTGGAACGTAGCCAATCTTGTTAAGAATACGGGCGATACGACAGATGCCGGCTTTCGCGGACGCATCCTTTTTCATGACGGTACCGTACGGCTGCAGTTGCCGGATGGTCCTACCCTCGTAGGTGAACAAGGCGAAGGTACGCTGGATTTCAGCTCCTACCCACGCCTCTATGCGGATGCGGCCTTATATCTGGATGGCGAAAAGGTTACTGCGTCAGGGCACTTTACGTCAGCCCGTGATTTTGACGTTCTCGTCAAAGGTGACGCTGTTAAGGCAGCGTACCTTTCCCCCTTTATTCCAGCTGATACGGATGTGACGATTACAGACGGCACCATTCGCGATATACGGGCACACTATGCCCAGACGCACAACGGCCGGACCCTGAGTGGTTCCGCGTCCGTCGAAGGTGGTGCCGGTACAGCCTATGGTATTGCTTGCACCGACGTCAAGGGTGATGTGCGCCTCACAACGGATACGGTCTATTTGGAAAAAGCCAGTGGTACCTTAAACGGCCAGCAGGTAGAGGCCAGCGGCCTCATCCGTATTAATACGGATACGCCTGTCTTCCAGCTCGATGTCACTGTACCGGGAGCCGATTTGTCTGCTTTTACAGCCTATCTGCCAGAAGGCCTTACAGGCAGTGTGGCCTTCAAAGGACGCTTGTGGGGTACGACAGATCAGCTTAGTGCTGCCGGGACTGTTAAGATACCGCAACTGGACTATAATGGTCTTTCCATTAGCAACGGGCAGGCGGATATCAGCTGTGCCGGTTCGGATATTGCTGTTACCCATGTGACGGCTGCTATAGCCGGCGGCAGTCTGACCGGCAGCGGCACGTATAATCGGGAAAGCAGTGACTTTCATGCAGACCTTCAGGCGGAGGGAATTCAATTGGAAGCTATTCCCCAGTTGCCTGTTTCTATGTTGGGCACGGTTAGTGCCACTTTGCAGGCTGCCGGGAATGTACAAAGCGGCCAGGTCACGGCTAAGGGCCAGGCTTCGGCAACAGGCCTTTCCTATAACGGCCTTGAAGCCGATACGGCTACGACAGATTTTGCCTATGCAGATGGTGTCATTTCCTTGAGCCAGCTTACAGCATCAGCCCAGGGCGGCACGGTGACGGCCAATGGGACCTATGATACGAAAAATAAGGACCTCAATGGTGTCTTTACGGCAAAAGATATACCCCTCTCGATGTTTGCAGGCTATGCAGCCGTGCCAATGAGTGGTACTATTTCTGCAGCCGGTCAGGTTTTTGGTACAGGTCCGGCCTGGAATGTCATTTTCCACGCAGCCAATGGCAGCATAAAAGATATGCCCTTCGACAGTCTCGACGGCTCCTTGTCGGGCACTGGCAGTCAGATTCAAATTCCTTCTGTCGTTTGGCGGTACAAGGATGGTACCCACCAGGCCAGCGGCCAAGTGAATCTGGACAGCCGCTCTTTACAGCTGCAGGTAACAACGCAGCATATGCGTCTGGAACGGCTTTTGCCGGCTCTGGGTAAAGGGGAGCTGCCGCTTACGGGCTGGGCAGATAATACGGTCTACGTGAGCGGTACGCTCGACAACCTGGCTGCGCACGGTTCCTTCCGTTTGTCCAATGGTTCGGCTTATGGTTACCTTTATAAAAATGTCAGCGCTGATTATACGCTTGCCAACAATACGATTTATTTGCAGAACGGGGATATTTCTGCTTACGACGCATCTGTCAAAGTAAGCGGCTCTGTGGGTGATCGTCTCAACTTGGACTTTGATGCCAGCAACTTGGATATTGCCCGTCTGGTACCGCAAAAAGGCCCGCAGCGGGCCGGCCTGGTTCATTTGAAGGCACATGTAGGCGGTACGCTGGACAGCCCGACCCTGAACGGTACGCTTCAGTCAGATCAGCTTACCTTCAACCAAACACTGCTCCAGGATGTCAAAGGGGAGGTTACCTATTACGGCGGTATTTTCCATTTGAATAATTTCCACTTTATGCAGAACGGCGGTTCGTATGATGCCAACGGCGGCTATAATCCGGCGAACGGCTGGATCATGGCCAGGGCGTCTGTCGCCTCCGGTGACCTGGCCAGCCTTCTGAAGCTGGCTGGGTATAAGGGCAATGCCGTACAGGGCCGGCTCGACGGGAATCTGTCTGTCGATGGTACAGCAGAAAAACCACGGGCCCATCTGACGGGACAGCTTACGCAAGGCTTTATTGGCAAAGAACCTATAGAACCGACGGATATTGATGTACAGTACGAAAATGATACGGTAAAAATCAATAAGCTGGCCCTCCAGGTCAGTGGCGGTATTTTGGCGGCCCAAGGAACGTATGCCCTCCACGGTCCGGTCAATATTCAGGTAGCTGGCCGTGGCTTCCCAACGAAGCTTCTGACGGAAATTACAGGCCGTACGGACATAGACCTTGACAGCAATGTCGACTTTGCTGTCACCCTGAGCGGTACCGGTGATGATCCGAATGCCGATGTATCCATTCAGCTCAACGGCGGCACGATGAAGGGCTTCTCTTTTACCAATGCCTATGCTCTCCTTAATATCCGCAACGGTATTATCAAGCTTTCCCAGGCGTATATTGCGAAGGACCCCTATAAGGTCAGTGCCTATGGTACGATTCCTATGGCTGCTATCAGCGGTGCACGGACGGATGAATCCATGGATGTTACGCTTAAACTCGATCATGCCAGCCTGGATCTCCTGACCTTCGTATCACCGCTTATTAAAACGGCGACGGGCAACCTGGAAGGGTCTCTGCAGGTAAAAGGGACGGCAGCAGCACCAGAAGTATACGGTACGGTCGGTGTGAAGGACGGCTCCGTATCTATTGAAGCCATGCAGTATCCGCTGTCACAGATTCAGGGCCAGGTTCAGTTTACAGGGACACAGGCAGCCCTTACGGCAGCAGCCGTCATGGACAAGAAAAATGCCAAAAATCCGGGCAACGTTCAGATTCAGGGCAATGCAGCCTGGAATGGCTGGGAATTAACACAGTATAGCGGCACGCTGAACCTCAATCATTTGAACGTCCAGTGCCCATACTTCAAGGGACCTCTGAATGGAGAAATGAAGCTTAGCGACGAAGATGGCTATCCGCTCCTTTCCGGTAAGATTACGTTGTCCCATACGGACCTTGATGTGCCACTCAGCTTGAGTTCCTCTGATAGCAGTATGGACCTGGGCCTCGACCTGACCATCGAAATGGGTGACGAAGTGCGCTTGTACAATCCGGCCTTATATGATATGACACTGACCGGATCTGCTAACTTCAGTGGTTCACTCATGCACCCCTACGCTTCCGGTGGTTTTGAAGCCATGAATGGCACGTTCCATTATCTCGATACGAATTTCCATCTGTCCAAGGCGAAAGCAACCTTTAACCAGCCCGATACGTTCCTGCCTTATGTCGATGTTGAAGGGGAAACGCGGGTAGGCCAGTACAATGTCCTCTTAAACCTGCGTGGGCCTGTAGAAAAGATGGATCTCATGCTGCGTTCGAATCCGCCGCTTACGAAAAATCAGATTATTTCGCTGATTACCCTGCGCAACAGCGGTGACAAGCAGAGCAGCTCCCTTACGGGGGAAGACGTCAATACGCTCATCGGCAGCGGTATCCGCATGACCTTAAACAGCTTAGGCATTACACAGACGCTGGAAAAGGCACTGCACTTGGATATGCTGACGGTAACAACGGGTTCGCTTGACTACGATGCCAAAACGGCAGATATTAATGATAACTACTATAATATAGAAATGGGCAAATACCTGTTCAATGATTTCATGGTTACGGCAGCCTTTGGCCTGAATCATCAGGATAACCGCATTGGCATGCAGTATAATTTGGGCAGTAAGTTTGGCCTGGCCGCCTGGAAATCCAGTGAAGGTGCGTATGTAGGCGGCGTCTATAAATACAGCTTTTACTAGGGAGGGAGATATATGCTGGAAGCGTATTTAAAAGAATTGCAACAGATAAAGCTCCTCTCCCCGGAAGAAGAAAAGGCTCTTTGGCGGGCTTATAAAGAAGAGGACGATCAGGAGAGCCGGCGGCGCCTCATTGAGCAGTACCAGCCACTCGTCTTTCGCGAAGCTATGCGCTGGCATATTCGTGAGGAATACCTGCAGGATGCCCTGCAGGAGGGAACGCTGGGCCTGATCGAGGCTGTAGAGCGGTACGATCATCGCCGCAATGTCGCTTTTTCCGTCTATGCGGTCCATCGTATACGCGGAGAAATCCTTGATTTTCTCAAGGAAGAAAACAGCCGCCTGGCTTTGTCTATCGACGAGCCCGATGAAAATGGCATACCCTTACGGGAGCAATTGCCAGCGGCCAGTGAAGATTTGGCCGAGCGTACAGGCCGGCAGCTGCTGTTTGAGCATGTAGCCCAAACATTGCAGCGTTTACCGGAAAAAGAGCAATTTGTCATGGAAGGTGTATACTTAAAAGATCAGGAGCAAAAAAATATTGCCCGCGACCTTTCTGTCAGCGTTCCCTATGTATATCGCCTGCAAAAACGAGGTATACGCCGCATTCGTGGTATGCTGAGCCGCTTTATTCATGACAGCAAATAAAAGGAAATGGGGGATAAAAGAATAAAAACTAGCGCAAATATGATAATATATGAGATAATAGGTATATTCTTTGGAAATAACAAGGGATAAGGGCAGATCTGTTTTTCCGATTGTAGAAACATAGCGGGAAAGGAGTTTCTGCCGTATGAGAAAATCAGATGAAGAAAAGGTGAAACGGGTCCGTTCTGCCAAGGCCTGGCTGGAGAAGGCAGAGGAATCCTTTGGCAAACAGTCGGACGTGCGCGGTGAGCTGAATTTGATGCTGGCAGAAGCCGAAATGAAGCAGATGCGCAAAAAAGAAAGACATTCCCGGGTCATACGCAAAGTAGCTGCTGCCGGTACGGCAGCCGTTATCGCCCTTGCCTGTTGGCAGCTAACGGGCTGGGAAAAAACGACAACTGTCCGGCCCTTGCCGGCCCCGGCGCCGGCAGCCTTGCAGGAACAGAAGGCCAAACCACCAGAGCCTGCTTCTTCAACACCGGCCCGGGCAGCTCCGCCACCGGTACAAGCGCTGCCAGCAGATACCGGGCCGGGCAGTGTGCCGGACACAACATCTGCTGCGCCACAAGCGGCAGGACAACAGCCTGATACAGCAGACTCTGGAACAACAGCACCAGCGCCTGTTGTACAACATACACAGCCCGTACAGGAAAAGGTTTTGACCGACAGCCAGGTACAAGCTGCCGTACAAGATGCGCGTCATAGTCTGCGCGGTACGGAAATAAAAAAATGACAACGGAGGATTTTATGATTACACGAAATAAAAAGCTTCTTCTCATGATGATTACAAGTGCCATGATGACCTGCCCAGCCTGGGCTGCCGATACGGCACAGACAGCAACAGGCTATGATGCGGCACCGGCAACGGTGGAAAAGAAGGCTACGGCAGCTCCTTTATCTGCCCAGGATCAGGCCAAACCGATGGCTATCAATACGGTAGTAACCAGTGCGAATACACCTGAAACCGAAGCAGCCATGAAAAATGCGCAATCCGGTCTGACGGGATACGAAACGGACGAAGAACTGGCGGCCATTGCCAGCGGCAAAAAGCCGGAAGACGTCCGTAAGACAGCGGAACAGGAACAGACCGAAAAAATTCAGCAGGCTGAACAGGAACGGAAACAGCAAGTCGCCAAATCGGTCATTAGCGGCAATACAGGCTATGAACAAGGGACTGTCGGCACAGAAGAAAGTGCCAAAGCAGAAGGCCTGCCGGGCGAAGCAGTACCTTATGTATCCGGCTTAGGCGATGTCCAGATTGATACTTCCATTCCCAAGTATCCCATGGCAGTGGTTCCCACGGGTCAGGAAGGTACGATGCCATATGGTAATGCCGTTACAGAAGCTGATATTGCTCCCTATCTGAATAAGGTCACGACGTCTGTCTCCATCAGCCCTGTACCAGATCCGGCCATTGAACAGCATCTCTTACCGCAACTGGCTATGCGTGTCGGCGATGCGGTAAATCTCGATTATATCCGCCATGACGTCAATGTCATCGGTGCCAGCGGCCTCTTTTCGACAGTACGGCCAACGCTGAATAACGTACCGGAAGGGGTTACGCTTAATTACACCGTCCAAATGAACCCCATCATCAACAGCGTCGAAATTACGGGCAATACGGTGTATAAGACAGATGTCCTGGCTAAGATGATTGATTATGTCCCGGGTTCTCCCCTCAACAGTACGCTTATCAGCAAGGATGTAGCCAACATTAACAATCTCTATGCAAAAGACGGTTACATGTACAGCCACGTTTCGAATGCTACCCTCGATGATAAAGGCGTCCTGCACCTGGCCATTGCTGAATGTCACTTGGAAGCTATTACCGTGCGCGGTAATACAAAGACTAAAACCCATGTCGTAACGCGTGAAGTACGTATGAAGCCGGGCGACGTATTCAACCGGGCTGCTGCCAGCCGTAGTATTGAACGTATTTATAATACGGGCTATTTTGAAGATATTAACGTACGTATGCTGCCGGGCAAAAAGAATGCCAATGACGTCATCATGGAAATCGACGTCGTCGAGGCCAAGACCGGCCAGGTGACCATTGGCGGCGGCTATTCCCAGTCCAATGGCCTCGTAGGCCTCTTGGGCCTGACGGAAACGAACCTGCGTGGTACCGGCGATAAGGCCAGCATCAACTGGGAATTCGGCGGCAATACAGATTCCAATAAGAACTATACCTTCTCGTACACCCATCCGTGGCTCAATGATCATGGTGATTCCATTGGCTTTAGCATCTTTGACCGCGAATACGAATACGATGATTATAACGAAAACGGCGATTCTGTTGCTGAATATGACCGTGAAACACGGGGCATGAACGTAACCTATGGCCGTGTCCGCAGCGAATACGTCAGCGATTATGTTACCCTCGAATCGAAAAAGACAAAATATAATGATCACGACAGTGGCTTCGATTATCGTGAAGATGCCAGCTATCCAGGCAACGACGGCTATGACTTCAAGGGCATGCACTATATGGATTACAACTTTGGCCGTACGAACAGCATGACCTGGGCCCACGTCTTCGATAACCGCGATAACGTCTACGATCCGACGCGCGGCAAGCGTCTGTCCTTTACCGGATCGGTGGCAGGCCACGGCTTAGGCGGCGATTTCGACTACTACAAATTTACTGTAGAAAATCGTCTCTATTACAAGGTAGGTCATTCCCATGTTATTGCCGTACGTCTCATGGGTGGTATTGCTACAGGCGATATGCCATACTCCGATCTCTTTACCCTCGGCGGTGCTGATACACTGCGTGGTTATGAAGATGATGAATTCCGCGGCGATAAGATGTATGCCGGTACAGTCGAATACCGGTATCCCATTGCCAAAAAGGTACAGGGCGTCTTCTTCGTCGATGCCGGTTCGGCTTGGGGCGGTACAGAACACGTGCCCTGGTACCATGACAATGAAGACCTCCACGTTTCGACCGGTCTTGGTTTCCGTATTACGACGCCGATCGGGCCTATCCGTCTCGACTATGGTTTTGGTGATGACGGTGGCAAATTCCACTTTAGCTTTGGCGGTAAGTTCTAAGGCCGCCTGACGATAGGTGGGGAGTTCATGTTTCGTACTTGTATGTTGACGGGATTGTTTGTCTGTGCTAGTCTAAGTAGTGCCCTGGCAGCACCGGTCAGTCAGGTAACCGTGGAGCTTACGGCAACGGCAGGAACCATACCGCCGTTAGTAGAAAAACGGATTGCTGCCAGTATTCAAACCGTAGGCAATCACGTCTTTCTCCAGCAGGATGACGGTGATATCCTGCGCCGGCAAGCCGAGTACAACCGTCAGGTCTATGATATTATCGACCGCGTGCTCATCGGTTATACGGTTGAACATATCCAAATCGTGCCGGGACCGGAAACGGTCCTGCGCGTACAAATCCGTCCGTGGGGAGACACGATCCGCAGCGTGCACGTTGCCTTTGACTTTGGTTCATTGCCAGCTTTAGGCCAGCAGCTGGCAGGAAACGATCTCGCTCACGCCCAGGCCTTCATTGAAAACCTTTTGGTGGGACTGCCTGTCGATGCCCTGGATTGGGCCAATGGTACAGTACAGGCCGTCATGGAAGCAGAACTGGAAACAGAACTGCCAGAATTTTATCCGCATATCGTCATTACGCCAGGGCCGGAAGCACAAGTACAGGTCTTTTTCCTGCCGAAGCTGCCGGTCGTGCGTAATGTCAACGTCAATGTAGAAGCTGAAAATCTGCCGAAATTGATTTTTCTCAGCACACGCAAGCACATGGAAGACCGTTACGCCGGATTGGACGGTCTTCCTGTTGCATTTGTGCAGCGTCATGCTACGTCTATCCGGTCGGATCTGCAGCAAACACTGCAAGAGCAGTGGGTCATCAAGCATTATCAGCTGCGCGTGCAGCCAGAGCTGCAGGTAGGAGAAAATACGCGGATTAACTTGAAGTCAGAAACAGACTTTTATGATTTGCAGGCAGAAGTCTATATGGATATTAACCGTGACGAAAGAGGCGGTCACCGTAAGGATGATAATACGGTCCTGCGGGCCCGTGTAGGCCGTAAGCTGGGCAAGGCACATGAGCTGTACACCGATGTGGAGTTCATGCCGGGTTCACTGGAGTGGAATGTCATTCCCGGATATTTCTATCGTGCCGGCAAGAATACGCGCTTAGGGTATGATTTTGAAACGGAAGATGATAGTCATCATCTCTGGCTGCGCCAGCATTTGGGCGGACGCTGGGGCTTCCGTTACGATCGGGATTTGACACACCATGAAGATGAAGCAGGACTGACGTACCGCTTTCATGAATACGTCAGCCTGGAGTATCTCATTTCCGATCATGACACGTGGCTGCGTGTCATCGGTTACTTATAGGAACTTGTAAAGGAGTAATGTAGTTATGATGTCAGAAATGGGTAAGAAGAAAAACGTAAAGATTTTTTCCGCAGTCATTGCGGCAATCTTTGTACTGAGTGTTGCCGGTGTGGCCGTTATGCAGATGGGCAATCCTGTCAATGCCGCACCGTCCAGCAATATTGGCGTCGTCGATATGAGTAAGGTCATTCCGCCAGATAATCAGGCGATTACTGATGCCCAAAAAGAAATGCAGCAGGCTAGCCAGGATGCACAGAAGCAATTTGAAGAACAGTCGGCAAACATGACTGACGAACAGAAACAACAGCTCTTTAGTCAGATGCAGGATGAATTAGCGAAAAAACAGGAAACTATTTATAAGGGCGTAAAGGATAAAGTCGATGACGCCGTCGGCAGCGTTGCCAGTACGAAGGGCTTGAGCATTGTCATCGACAAACGGGCCGTACTCTATGGTGGCCAGGATATTACAGAACAGGTTTCTAAAAAATTAAGTGAATCCCAGCCGGCTGCATCGGGCAGTTCTTCCTCATCCAGCCAGTCCAGTGATTCTACCCAGTCCAAATAAGGATCTGATGCCATGAAGCGGAAATACGCGGCTATTGCCGGTGCCATACTGCTTGCGTTTTGCCTGGGCCTGGCCTTTTGGCTTATGCACAGCCGCACACCGGCAACGCCTGCCAAAGAAAAAGGGCCAGTCATCGCTTATGCCGATGTGGAACATATCATGATGAGCCACCCTGCGTATAGTCAATACCATCACCTGGAACTGGAATACAATGCCATGGTGGCACAATACCAGTTCGAGCAATGGAACTATTCGCATCAGGCGGCTCTCCAAGGAAAGGCGGAACGGGATTTCTCTGTGACCGACGCCTTGTCGACGGCTGCCCTGAATCAGGAACTGCAGGCCCGCGTGGCAATCAAGCAAAATGAGCTCAATGCCGGCCTGGAACAAAAGTATCAGGAACTGCTGCAGGCGAAGAAAAAAGATCAGCCTGAGCTTTCGGCAGCGGATAACCTGAAAATCGTCAATCTGCGGCTGAAGCTGGAAACGATGGCGCTGAGCAAGGAAGAACGGCAGACGACGCAGCAGGAGCTGCAAGCTCTGCTCCGCAAAGGCGGCAATAACCAGACTATCGACGAAGCAACCGTAGCCGAAGTAAAGGCCGCCATGGCGCCGGAAAAAGAAAAGGCCCAAAAAGAGCTGGAAGCGTATGCCCTTCAGGTAAAGAATGAATTGCAGGGACGCCAGCAAAAAAATCAGTCTTTGTTCCAGCAGCAGCTAGGCGAGCTGAACAAGCGTCCGGAACCGGCCGTGTGGAACAAGGAATGGAAAGATAAGCTGGAACAGAAAGAAAAGGAAATGAACGAACAGAAAGAGAAGATCTTGGCGGATATCAGAGAAAAAGCAGCCAGTGTCGCCCAGGAGCAGGGCATTGACCTGATTCTCTCCAATTATGAGGGCGTAGGGACGGCACGGGATGTGACCGACGATATTATTGTCAAGCTGGTATAAACAGGAGGCTTTTCGCGAATGAAACGATTAGGAAAACGGTTTGCTGCTGTAGTATGCATGATCCTGGCTATTGGCGCTTTGAGCGGCTGCGGCAGTGAAGATAAAGTCGGCTATGTCGATATGGCACGGGTGCAAAAAGAAGCACCTATGGTACAACAGTACCAGAAAAAGATGGAAGATAAGGATAAGGCCCTGAATGATGAACTGCAGAAAGACAAGCAATCCATGTCAGCAGAAGATTTTCAGAAAAAACAGCAGCAGGCTCAGCAGGAACGGCAGATTTATGCGGCCAGCATGCAGCAGCAGTTTCTTTCCGAAATTCAGACCAAGCTGGCTGATATAGCCAAAGATAAAAACGTAGGCATCGTCGTATATAAAGAGGTCGTACCTAGCGGTGGCATCGATGTAACAGACGATTTGATTGCAAAATTACAGTAAAGGGGCTGACCATATTGAAAAAGACCGTACAGGAGCTGGCCGTTATTTTAGGCGGAACCGTGATCGGTGATGGCACACGGGAAATCGAAGATATTAAGGGTTTGGCAGAAGCGGGCAAGACGGATATTACCTTTGCCGTCGATCCTTATACAGAGTATTTGCCACAAGTACATGCCGGCGCTGTCATCGTAGCGAACGAGGTCCCGGCTGGCGATAATACACTGGTGCTGGTAGAAAACCCGCGCCTGGCCTTTTCCCAGCTCTTAGTCCTCTTCCACCCGCGGCAGACTGTAGCCAAAGGCATTCATCCGACAGCAGTTGTCGATCCCAGTGCCAGCCTTGGCGAAGATGCCTCTGTGATGGCCTATGCAGTCATTGGCAAACATGTCAAAATAGGCAAGAATTGCACCATTTATCCCTATGTGTTCATTGGCGATAACGTGGTCATCGGCGATGATGCCGTCATTTATCCGGGCGCTGTCATTCACGAAAATTGTGAGCTTGGCAACCGCCTGGTCATTCGTGCCCATGCAGTCATTGGCGGCGAAGGCTTTGGCTTTGCTACCAATGAAGGCAAGCATACGCGTATCCCCCAGATTGGCAACGTCAAACTCGAGGATGATGTAGAAGTCGGTGCCTGCACGTGTATCGATAACGGGACCCTCGGCAGTACCCTCGTCCGCAGAGGTACGAAAATCGATAACCTCGTCCACTTGGGCCATAACGTCGAAATTGGTGAAGATTGCTTCCTCATTGCCCAGGTTGGCATTGCTGGCAGCACCAAGGCAGGAAATCACGTCGTCTTTGCCGGCCAGGTAGGCTGTACCGGTCATATTACGATCGGCGATAATGTCGTCTTTGCCGGTAAAACGGGGATTACAGGGAATGTCAAGGGCAATCAGACCTATGCCGGCTATCCGATTCAGCCGCATATGGAATGGAAACGTTCACAGATCTATTTGAAGCATTTGCCCCAAATGTCAAAACGGATTAAAGAACTGGAAAAGAAGCTTGCCGAATTAGAAGCTAAAACGGCGCAATAAGAAGAGGCTAGCCCATGTATACGTTCATGAAAGTATTGAGCTGGATTATCTGCCACGTACCGGAAGCAGTCCGGCGCGGCATGGGGACGTTTATTGGCTGGTTCTTTTGGACCTTTGTGCCGAAAAAACGAAAAAAGCTGGCCCAGCGCCAAATTATGGAATGCGGCATTACAGATGACCCTAAAAAAGCCATGGATATTGCCGAGGCCAGCAGCCGCCGTTTTGGACCTATGATCATTGAAGTCCTTTCGTACCCCTTATATACGAAAGAAAAGCTCGATGAAAAGATAACCTGGCAGGGAAAAGAATATTTGGATCAACTAAAGGAAAGTGGCGAAGGGGCCGTCTTTATGGCGTCCCACGCAGGCAACTGGGAACTTTTGGGTGCCGTTTTGGCCATGCATGGCTATCCCCTTATTTCGGTCGCCCAGGAACAAAACAGTCACAGTGCCGACGCCTTTATTAACGAGTACCGGGCCCTCATGAAGCAGCACGTTACCTATAAGACCGGTATCCGTGATATGGTCCGTTTTCTAAATGACGGCCATTATATTGGCCTGCTCATGGATCAGGATCCGGGCTATACAGGCATTATGGTACGCTGGTTTGGCCGCGACACCCTGACCGCTGATGGGCCGGCCAAAATGGCTGCGCTCAAAAACTATCCGATTATTTCCACGTTTATTCACGAAGACCGGCCGTATCATCATGTTATTGAGGTGCTGCCGCCCTTCCGCCCCTTTGCCGAAGGCGTACGGCCTACACGGGAAGAAAAGAAACAAAACGTCTATGACGTTACGCAGGCGCTGAATGACCGTTTGGAAGAGCATATACGTAAATACCCGGAGGACTGGTTCTGGTTGCATAACCGCTGGAAATGGACCAACCGGTATTTTGAAAAAGTGGCCAATCACGAAATGATTGAACGCTAAAATATACTACACTACTCAAAAAAGAACCCTGTGCCCCAAGCGTATACAGCGCTTGTTGGTACAGGGTTTTTGACAGCTGTGGCAGCGTAGGTTAAAGCCAGCCGAATTTACGGCACGCGTATAGAATACCACCCTTGTCGTTATCCTTCGTAACGAAGTCGGCCCGTTCTTTAAGCTCCGGCCGGGCATTGCCTACGGCAATGCGGAAAAAAGGCGGCACAAACATGGCCAGGTCATTCAAGCCGTCACCAAAGACGACGGCATCTTCCGGGCGGGCCTTGATGTGCGTCAGGAGACGGCGGATACCGGCGCCTTTATCTGTCGGCTCTACGAGGTACGTATTGGTAATGTAAGGCAGACGCGATAAGCCATACGTAGAAAGGGGCGGATCGCCAGGGGCAGGACGCACGTGGACCAGTTTGTAAATCCGCTGCACCCGGTCGATGTCGATGGGCTGTACGACTGTCGTAAAGAGATTGGCCTGGCCCAGGTGGCGGAATTCTTCGTAGGGCGTGTACCGGAGGAGTGTGTTGTCCGGGAAGATGGCCCAAGGCAGGTGGCGCCGTTCCAGCTCGTGCAGGAGGGCCCGGCAGTTTTCCATTGGCAGGCCTTCCATTTCGATTACCTTGCCGTCCAGGGTCAGGCTGTTGCCGCCATCACTGACCATGGAGGGGATGCCGTAGCGATGGGCTGTACGCCAGCCATCACATTGCAGACGCCCTGTGGCAATGGCAATGAAATGCCCCTCTTGCTGCAGCCGCCGCAGGCAGTATACCGTATCGGCCGGAATGACCTGGGAAATATCGAGACCCAGCGTCCGGTCTATATCAAAGAAGAAATATTTTTTATCCATCATGGTGTGTCCTTTCTTTGTGTATCTGCCCAAAATTATATACGAATTAGGCCTTAGATTCAACCGCCACAGGTATAAGGCTTTGTAATTACTTTGTCAAGACTTGATTTTTTTCTAGTATTTTATTATACTAAGTGCAAGAGAAAACCCTACTGTGTGCGTAAAATGATCTAGTGTTTTGGACCAACATCTTATACATTGGGAGTCCGGACTCTGTGTTGTTAGGCAATGCCTTCACTGGACTGTCGATCTTCATAGGAGGACACCCACCTGCTCAGGCAGGCTCAAAACTTGGTTTATAAACGGCATGGTGGGGCTTCTTTTTTCTTGTTTTTTTGATTATGAATGGAACGATTTTATTGCCGCTAAGTTATCTTGGCGGCTTTCTATTTACAATAGGAGCAAACAAATGGACGGAGATGATCTTTTCTCTCTGGCTGCCGAAGAAACGCAGCGTACTTTTGCGCCTCTTGCCGTACGTATGCGGCCGGAAACGCTGGATGAGATATATGGCCAGGAAAAGCTGATTGGGCCGGGCAGCTTTTTGCGGGCTATGATTGAACACGATACCTTACCGAGCCTGCTCTTTTATGGGCCCTCCGGTGTCGGTAAGACGACACTGGCTCACGTCATCGCCCAAGTTACGCACAGCCGCTTTGTCAAAGTGAATGCTGTAACGGCAGGCACGGCGGAACTACGCGGACTCATACAGGAAGCGCGGGAAACGCTGCAGGTATACCAAAAACGGACCATTTTATTTGTCGATGAAATTCATCGCTTTAATAAAAATCAGCAGGATGTGCTTCTGCCATATGTAGAAGACGGTACAGTGACACTCATTGGGGCGACGACGGAAAATCCTTATTTTGAAGTCAACCGCCCTTTGTTGTCACGTCTGCGCGTCATGACCTTTGAACCCTTACGGGAAGAAGCCATTATTGCCGTCTTGCGGCGGGCCCTCGGTGATAGCCGGAAGGGACTGGGCCGGCTGTCCATAGCGGCCAAGGATGAGGTATTAGGAACCATTGCCCGCGTGGCTGACTGTGATGCCCGGGCCGGACTCAATCTCTTAGAACAAATCTGCCTCATGCTGCCGCCGGGAAGTACGATGACCGCAGCAGATGTAGAAAAAGTAACCGGCCGGCGTCTCTATACGTATGATAAAAAAGGCGATGCCCACTATGATACGATTTCAGCGTTTATTAAAAGCATGCGCGGCTCTGATCCCGATGCGGCTCTTCATTATCTGGCCCTCATGATAGAGGCGGGTGAACAGCCTTCTTTTATTGCCCGGCGTCTGGTTATCTGTGCTGCAGAAGACGTAGGTCTGGCCGATCCGCAGGCCCTCGTAGTAGCCAATGCCGCTGCACAGGCCGTGCAGCTTGTCGGCTGGCCGGAAGGGAAAATTATCCTTTCTGAAGCTGTCATCTATGTAGCCTGTGCACCGAAGAGCAACAGTGCCTGTCTGGCTGTAAATGCGGCAACTGCCGATGTACGCAGGTACGGCAGTGGCAGCGGTGTGCCGGCGTGGCTGCGCGACGCACACTACCAGGGCGCAGCAGCCCTGGGCCATGGCAAGGGGTACAAGTATCCCCACGACTATCCGCACCACTGGGTAGAACAGCAGTATTTACCTGACTCCCTTAAAGAGCATCGCTATTATGAAGCAACTGATAGTGGTGCTGAGGCAGCCATGGCTGAACGCTGGAAGAAACGGTGTGGCAAAGAATAAATGACACAGAAGGTGTCGTAACAGAAGGTGAATGAGTTTGGCACAAGCGAAAGGCAAGCAAACGCAGCATACGAAATCGCGCCGTACGGCAAGTAAGCGCAAGGGCCGTACGCAGAAACAAAAGAATACAGAAACATCCCTCTTACGGTACGAAATACTGGGCATCATCCTGATTTGCAGCGGTATCTTTATGAGCGTAAGTATCGTTGGCGTAGATACGGGTAGTGCCGGCCATAGTCTGGACAATATCCTGTCGTATATTTTCGGCAGTGGCCGGATCCTCTTTACACTGGCACTGATCGGCTTAGGCCTGAAATATATTATGGTGCGCAAGGCCTGCCCGCTGACCCGTAACTGGCTGGCCAGCGCTATTCTTTATCTTTTATTCTTAGGCATGATCCATCTCGTGTTCGTGCCGGAGGGAACAGAATTTATGCCGCCTATGTTGCGTGTTGGCGGCGGGCTTATTGGCGGCTTTGTCGCTTCGGCCCTGCGTTCGTTTCTCGGTCAGTTTGGCGCTGTTTTAAGCGTGTTGGCCATGGCCGGAGTCACGTTGCTGATATGGAAAAAATGGTCTATTTCCCGGCCCGTTACGCTCGTTTCAGACAAGGCTTCGGCAGAGGTCGCTAAGGTGTCTGATAAGGCCGTAGAGGGCCTGCAGGAAGCATCACGCAAATGGCATGAACACCATCATATTTTTGACATTGAAAAAGAAGAAGAAGAAAACAGCCGGGAAGAAGAGCGCAGCGAAGCCGCAGACGCTGCAGGCGAAGCGGCAGTGCCGCCCGCACTGCCGTCAGAGCCGGAAACACCGACTCATAGCGAATATGTACCGGCGGCGCCAGGTGGTTTCCTTTCTGTAGAAGAGTACGGTCCTGACCACGAACTACTGGAACCGGAGGCTCCAGCAGAACCCCGTATGAACGATGCCGAGCCGGCCTTGCCCTGCACGCGCCCTGTTCTTTCTGCTGTGTCTGCCAAGACGGTTACGCCGCCGGCAACCGGTGAGGACCTGGCAGAAAGCCCGGCACCTGAGGCTGCCCGGGATATCCTGAAAGAAGAACTGGCCGATCTCAAGCCCGTTGAAATCGACGCCACGGCTACGGCCGTCGATGTGGCACCACAAGGCAGTCCGGCTGTAGCCGTAGCGAAAAGCGAAAACACATATCGTCTGCCTTCCCTGAGCATCTTAAAGCCGGGCAAGCCGCTGGCTGAAGGGCTGAGCGAAGAAGCCCGGGAAAATGCCGTGATTTTGCAGGAAACGTTAAAGAACTTCGGCATTGAAGCAAAAGTAACCAATGCCAGCCAGGGACCGTCAGTAACGCGCTATGAGCTGGAACCGGCAGCCGGTGTCCGCGTCAGCCGCATTGTCGGTCTGGCCGATGATATTGCCCTCAATTTGGCGGCAACGCAGGTGTTTATTGAAGCACCTATTCCGGGCAAAGCGGCAGTAGGCATTGAAGTACCCAATAAGAGCCGCACCGGCGTTAACTTACGGGACGTGCTTGAAAGCGACGCGTTCCAGCACGCTGCCAGCGGTGTACCCGTCAGCCTGGGCAAGGATATTGCCGGCAATCCGGTCATTGCCGACCTTACTAAAATGCCACACTTGCTCGTCGCCGGTACGACCGGTTCCGGGAAGAGCGTGTGTATCAACACGTTTATTGCCAGCATTCTCTTTAAACAACGGCCGGAAGATGTCAAATTGGTACTCATCGATCCGAAAGTCGTAGAACTTTCTGTTTATAATGGAATTCCCCATTTGATGACGCCTGTCGTAACGGACCCGAAAAAGGCAGCCAATGCCTTGCGCTGGGCCGTACGGGAAATGGATGACCGGTATAAACGGTTTTCCCAGGGCTTTGCCCGGGATATTAAGAGCTTTAATGAGAAATATCCTGAAGAAGCGATGCCCTATGTGGTCATCATAATCGATGAAATGGCGGACCTCATGATGGCTGCCTCAAACGATGTCGAAGATTCTATTTGCCGCCTGGCCCAAAAGGCCCGGGCCTGTGGCATGCACCTGGTCCTGGCTACGCAGCGTCCGTCTGTAGACGTCATTACAGGCCTTATCAAGGCCAATATTCCCAGCCGCATTGCCTTTCGCGTATCGAGCCAGACCGACTCCCGTACGATCCTTGATATGGGCGGTGCTGAAAAGCTCATTGGTAACGGCGACATGTTCTACTTCCCGACTGGGGCACCTAAGCCTATTCGTGTCCAGGGGGCCTTCATTTCTGATCCGGAAATCGAACGCCTGGTTACGTTTATTAAGAATCAGAATGTCAGTGAACCCCAGTACGACGAATCCATCCAGCAGACGCAGGAAAGCAGTGGCGATACGGGCGAATTTTTTGAGGATGATCTCATGCCCCAGGCCATCGATATGGTCTTAGAAACAGGCCAGGCCTCGTCGTCTATGCTGCAACGCCGTTTTCGCGTCGGCTTTACACGGGCTGCCCGCATGATCGATACGATGGAAGCCATGGGTATTGTCGGCCCTAATGAAGGCAATAAAAAGCCGCGCGAAATTATTATGTCGCCGGCAGAAGTACAGGAAAAGTTTTTCAGCAGTCAGTCGTGATACCATTTTCTACAATAATAGTATATAATAAAAACGATAGCCTGTACTTTTGAAAGGAGCGATTTTTTGTCTTCTATAGGAACCCGACTACGACAAGAAAGGGAACGGCAGGGCCGTACACTGAAAGAAGTGGCCGACGCCACCAATATTAAAGAAGCATATTTGGCAGCTGTAGAAACAGAAAAGTTTGATACGATTCCCGGCGTTGTCTTCGTCAAAGGGTTTATTCGTACGTACGCAAACTATCTTGGACTGAATGGAGAAGCGCTGGTAGAAGAATATAAAGAATCTTTTGTTTCCCGGACGCCACAGCCTGAAGTCCGTCCAGTCACGGGGAATCCCGTCCGCAAGGAACGGGGAAAAGAGCGGCGCCGCCAGGGAAAGTGGCAGGAAATAACCCTCGTAGCAGGAATTATTCTCTTTTTGCTGCTTATTATCTGGTTACTTTTATAGAGGTACATTATGAGAGAAAAATTTTTGGTTACCAGCCGTCGTGATATGGAAGAACGCGGCTGGGACCAGTTGGATTTTGTATATATTAACGGCGATGCTTACGTCGATCATCCAGGCTTTGCCGCAGCCGTAATCGGCCGTGTGCTCGAAGCCAGGGGGTATCGCGTGGGCATCATTTCCCAGCCGGACTGGCACAGTGCCGAACCGTTTAAGGCCTTGGGACGGCCTCGTTTGGCTGCCCTGATTACAGCCGGTAATTTGGATTCCATGCTGAGCGAAAAGACCGCTGCCAAGAAAATCCGCAATACGGACAGCTATTCACCAGGCGGCATAGCCGGTAAACGGCCGGAGCGGGCTACTATCGTTTATGCCAACCGCATGCGGGAAGCCTACAAGGATGTTCCTATTATTATCGGCGGTATTGAAGCCAGCCTGCGCCGCTTTGCCCATTACGATTATTGGTCAGATAAAGTGCGTCATTCTATTCTCCTAGACAGCAAGGCAGACCTGCTCAGCTATGGCATGGGGGAACACTCAGTAGTCGAAATTGCCGATGCCCTCGCCGAAGGGAAGAGCGTGGCTGAAATGTACAATATCCGTGGCATCTGCTACGTAACGAGTCACCCTCCTGTGACGGATAAGACCGTCGTCTGTCCGTCTTATGAAGAAGTAAAGGCAGATAAACTGGTCTTTGCCCAGGCGTTTAAACAACAGTATGAAGAACAGGATCCCTTTTACGGAAAAACCTTAATCCAGCAGTCGGAAAACCGCTATGTCGTACAGACGCCGCCGGCACTGCCCTTGACCACAGAAGAAATGGATGCCATTTATGAACTGCCTTTTCAGCGTCGCTGGCATCCTGATTACGATGCTGCCGGCGGTGTACCGGCCTTGCATGAAGTACAGTTCAGCCTGACCAGCCACCGGGGCTGCTTTGGTCATTGTCACTTCTGCGCCATTACCAGCCATCAGGGGCCTATTGTGCAAAACCGTAGCCACGAATCCCTTATCCGCGAAGCGCAGCGCATGATTCGCCTGCCGGACTTTAAAGGCTATATTCACGATGTAGGCGGACCGACGGCTAATTTCCGTCATCCATCGTGCCAAAAACAGCTTACAGCCGGCGTCTGCCGGAACCGCCACTGTGTGGGCAGCGAAATGTGCCCTAATCTGGATACGTCTCACGCTGACTATTTGGACCTGCTGCGGGAAATACGCAAGCTCCCAGGCGTCAAGAAAGTGTTCGTCCGCTCGGGCTTGCGCTATGACTATGTCCTGGCAGACCACAATCATAAATTCGTAGAAGAACTGTGCCGGTATCATGTAAGCGGCCAGTTAAAGGTAGCTCCGGAGCATGTCGTCAAACACGTAACGGATCTCATGGGGAAAGCCGACGTTCAGGCCTTTTTGACGTTTAAAAAATGGTTTGACGAAGCCAATGAGAAAATTGGGAAAAAACAGTATCTCGTTCCCTATTTCATGTCCAGTCATCCGGGCTGTACCCTGAAGGATGCCGTAGCATTGGCTGAATTTTTGCGGGATATGCATATGCAGCCCGAACAGGTACAGGATTTTATTCCTACGCCGGGCAGTCTCTCTACGGCTATGTATTACACGGGCATTAATCCCTTGACGGGAGAAAAGGTTTACGTTGCCCGCCGGCCCGAAGATAAGCAAATGCAGCGGGCCCTCATGCAATATAAGAACCCGGCTAATTACGATATTGTTCACAAGGCGTTGTGCCTGTGCGGTCGCCGTGATCTGATTGGCTACGGCCCGAAGTGCCTCATTCCGCCGCGCCGTCCCGGTAAACGGTCAGAACAGGGGAGCCGGGGCAGGCAGCCTGCCGCAGCTACGGCTAAAACCCGCCCGGGCCGCCGCGCTGCAGGTGTGACGGGGAATCATGATATACGGCGTGGACAAGGCAAGAAAGCCCGGACGAACCATTCTGCATTCAGGTGATGTTATGAAAAAAAATATACCATTACTGGCAGTCATTTGTTTCGTCTTGGCTGTCTTGTGGTTTAGTAATGTCCTGTTAGAACAGCAACAGGAACAAAAAGCAGAAGAAGCATACCGCTCGGAGCAGCATCTCGTCGTCTATTCGGACATGCCTGCTGATGTAAATAATGCCTTAGCACGGGCTTTTTATGGCGATACGGGCATGCGCGTACAGATTGAAACCCGGACGGATGAACAGTTGCAGACACTTGTGGCCGACGCAGCTTCGGTACACGGACCGGATTTGATCATTGCGTCGGAACCGATTTTAAAGAATCTGCAGCAGGCGGCCTTACTGCAACCGTATACATCTGTTACGACGGGGACTGTACCGGCTTCGTTTAAAGACGCCAACGGTTATTGGACGGGTCTTTGGTACAACCCCATGGTCTTCGTCGTCAGCCGTGACTATTACCAGCGCCGCGGCGACCAATTGGAAACGTGGGATGATCTCCTGACAGATCCTAACCTGGTTCTGGCTTTTCCCGATTTGGCTGCAACGGATTTAGCCGGTGTTTTTCTCTGTTCCTACGTAGAAATGTCCGGGACAGAGGCGTCGAGCCGGTACTTTAAAGCACTGCAGACCCATGTTGCTTCTTACGCTAAGTCCATGACGCCCATTGTTCGCCGTGTAGCTGCAGGAGAAGCCGATGTAGGTGTTGCTGATGCAGCGACAGCACGGCAGTATCTGAACGATAAAGCACCGATTATCGTGCTCTATCCGGAAAATGGCACGTCGTATTGGCTCTATGGCAGCGGTATTACCAAATGGTGCAGCGACAAAAACCTGTCCTATCTCTTTACGGACTGGCTCTTGTCGCGCAGTGTCTTAGGTGTATTACATGAACAACATCTCTTCCTGACTTCCGCCAGCGATGTGCTGCCGAAGGAATTGGATGGACGCAATATGTATCCGGTCCTCTTCCCGGTACGCAAGCTGTATACCGATCAAGGGCGCAGGAACATTCAGGATTGGTGGATTAAAACTATTCGCTTTGGAAAGGAACCATAATCTGCATGGAAAAAATTGGTTTTATCAGCTTAGGCTGTTCTAAAAATCTGATTGATACGGAAGTAATGCTGGGGATTCTCAAGGATCACCATATGGAAATTACGGAAGACCTGGATGAATCGGATATTATCATCGTCAACACGTGTACGTTCATCGAACAGGCTAAGCAGGAATCGATTGATACGATTTTACAGGCTGCCCGCTATAAGACGGAAGGCCGCTGCAAGATCCTCATCGTTACGGGTTGTCTGAGCCAGCAGTATAAGGAAGACCTGCTCAAGGAAATGCCGGAAATCGATGCCCTTCTTGGCACGGGCTCATGGGACCGGATTCTCGAAGCAATCGACTCGGTCAAAAAAGGCAAGCGGGCCTGCTTCATGGACAACGTAAGCCATTTGTATGATGCCCATACGAGCCGTCAGCGCACGACGCCGGGGTATACAGCGTATGTAAAAATTGCCGAAGGCTGTAACAATGGCTGTACCTTCTGCATTATTCCCCACGTACGGGGCAAGCTGTACAGCCGTCCCGTAGATTCTGTCGTCGAAGAAGTAAAGCAATTGGCCGCTGATGGCGTTAAGGAAATTAACCTTATCGCCCAGGACACGACGAGCTATGGCGTTGACCTGGCCGGCCACTCCCTGCTGCCGGAATTGTTGCGCCAGCTGGTCAAAATTGAAGGCATCCGCTGGATTCGTCTTTTCTATTTGTATCCGCATTATTTCACAGATGAACTGTTGGACCTCATCGTTTCAGAAGACAAAATCTGTCCCTACGTCGATCTGCCACTGCAGCACATTTCCCAGACCGTGCTGGAACGCATGAACCGCCGTGACTCGAAAGAAGATGTCCTGCGCCTGGTAGATAAGCTCTGTGCCCATGGCCGCAAGCTGACACTGCGTTCGACCTTTATTGTCGGTTTCCCCGGTGAAACGGAAAAAGAATTCCAGGAACTCTGCGACTTCGTAGAAAAGACGGAATTTGATGACGTCGGCGTCTTTACGTACAGCCAGGAAGACGGAACGCCGGCAGCACGCATGGCGGATCAGATTCCACAAGAAGTTAAAGAAGAACGCTATCACCAGCTCATGGCCATCCAGGCCAAGGTATCGGAACACCGCAATCAGGAACTGGAAGGTTCCCTGCATACGCTGCTGGTGGAACGGATCGAAGAAGAAAATGGCCAGCGCCAGGCCGTAGGCCGCATCGAAATTCAGGCGCCGGAAGTAGATGGCCTGACCTATCTGGAAGATGCGGCAGACGTACAGCCCGGCGATATGGTTACCGTCCGCATTGCCCAGGGCTTTGCCTACGATCTGGTGGCTGAACTGGCCGAGTAATAATTGGGGGGACGTGTATGTTAGTAGAACTGGTAACGACTGGTTCCGAGCTTCTTCTGGGAGAAATCGTCAATGTGAACTCCCAGTATCTTTCACAGGAATTAAACCGTTTAGGCTATTCCGTCGTCTATCATACGACCGTCGGCGATAATCCGCAGCGGATGGAACAGGTTCTGCGTACGGCTCTCAGCCGTGCCGATATCGTAATTACGACAGGGGGACTCGGACCGACGCAAGGCGATATGACGAAGATCATCGGGGCCAAAATTATGGACGCCCCCTTGGAATATCATGCAGAAATAGAAGCGGCTATTAAAGATTGGGTAGAAGGTCATCACAGCAACCGCCGGATGACGGATAACCAGAAACGCCAGGCTATGATTCCCGCCGGTGCTGCCATTTTTACAAACGGTGCCGGTACGGCACCGGGCGTAGCTATCCATAAGGAGGACAAACTCCTCGTCCACCTGCCAGGACCACCGGCCGAAATGCGCTGGATGTATGAAAACCGCTTGAAACCATACCTGCTTCAGACCTTTGGTTCCCAGGGCTATATTAAATCGCGCTATATCAAGATTTGTGATTTGGGTGAAGCCTTTATTGAAGAAACCCTCATGGATCTTATCAAGGGCCAGTCCAATCCGACGATTGCCATGTATGCCCGGCCCGGATTCGTAGAAGTACGCCTCACGGCAAAAGCCGCAAACGAAGCAGAAGCGACGGCCTTGCTGGAACCGCTGACAGAAGAACTGCAACGGCGCCTGCAGCGCGCCGCCGTGACGATCGACCAGGAACCGCTGGCCGCTGCCTTAGGCCGGATTTTGAAAGCCCATAAGCTGACGCTGAGTGCGGCTGAATCTTGTACAGGTGGTCTCGTCGGTTCCCTGATTACGGATATAGCCGGCAGTTCTGCGTATTTTCTCGGTTCTGCCGGAACGTATTGCAATGAAATGAAAGAGAAAATCCTTGGCGTTTCTGCGAAAACCCTGGCAGCTTACACGGAAGTAAGCCCTCAGACGGCCGGGGAAATGGCTGAGGGGAGCTGCCGCCTCTATGGTGCCGATATTGCGATCAGCACGACCGGTATAGCTGGTCCGTCCGGCGGTACAGCCGATAAGCCTGTAGGTCTCGTCTATACAGGGATTGCCGGCCCGTGGGGAACCGTAACGCACCGCGATGTCTATCCCGGAGACCGCAGTGAAGTGAAAGAACGCGCAGCTACGCGTGCTATATATTATGCCGTTCAATATCTTTTAGAATATATAAAATAGGAGTGAAATATGGAAGCTAAACAAACTGCACTAGAAAATGCAATGCGCAAGATTGAAAAGGATTTTGGCAAAGGCGCCATCATGCGTTTAGGCGACGTAGCCGACAAGATGAACATTGAAGTCATTTCTTCTGGCTCCCTCGCTGTCGACCTTGCTGTTGGTGTAGGCGGCTATCCCCGCGGCCGGGTTATCGAAATCTATGGTCCTGAATCTTCCGGTAAGACGACACTGGCCCTGCACGCCATTGCGTCGGCCCAGAAGAGCGGCGGTATTGCAGCCTTCATCGATGCCGAACATGCCCTCGATCCGGTTTACGCCCGCCATTTGGGCGTCGATACGGCGAACCTTCTCGTATCTCAGCCGGATAATGGCGAACAGGCCCTGGAAATTACAGAAGAACTCGTCCGTAGTGGCGCTGTCGATATTATCGTCGTCGACTCTGTAGCTGCACTGGTGCCGAAAGCGGAAATCGAAGGCGAAATGGGCGATTCTCACGTAGGCCTGCAGGCACGCCTTATGAGCCAGGCTCTGCGTAAGCTCACAGGCATTATTTCCAAATCGAAAGCGATCGTCATTTTTATCAACCAGCTGCGTGAAAAGGTCGGCGTCATGTTTGGCAACCCCGAAACGACAACCGGTGGCCGGGCTCTTAAATTCTATGCGTCTATCCGTATAGAAATCCGCAAGGGCGAAGCCATTAAGCAGGGCGGCGACGTCATTGGCAACCGGGCCCGCGTCAAGGTGGTCAAGAATAAGGTAGCACCGCCGTTCCGCAATTGCGAATTCGATATCATGTATGGCACAGGCATTTCCCGTGAAGGTACGATCCTCGATCTGGGGTCGTCTATGGATATTATCGAAAAGAGCGGTACGTGGTATTCCTATAAGGGCGAACGTCTCGGTCAGGGCAAGGAAAACGTAAAACTCTTCCTGAAAGAACGGCCGGAAATTGCCGACGAAATTGAGAAAATCATTCGCGACACACTGGCTGCCGAACCGGAAAAGTTTGAAGAAGTATCGGAAGAAGTGCAGATGCATGACGTGGAAGATGATACAGACCTGACAGGAGAAGAAGAGTAAGATGGAGTATCAGGAAGCGTATGCAAAAGCCTTGCGATTGCTGAATACACGCTTTCTTAGCGCTGGCGAGCTGACCCGGAAATTACGGCAGCGCGGGGCTGATGATACTGTCATTGAAGCCGTGTTGGAGACGCTGCGGCAAGAACGTTTTATTGACGACGAACGTCTGGCCGTAGCCGTGTATGAATATTACGCCAGAAAACGGCAATATGGTCACCGCTATATTGTGACGCGCCTGCAGCGTCGTCACCTGCCTGTGCCGGAACGGGAAGAAGTAGAGCCTTTTGACGAAGAAACAGTAGCCGCGGAGCTGGTAGAACGCCGCTTTGATACGGCGGCGGATCCGCGTAAGGTGGCCCGCTTTTTACAAAACCGCGGCTTCTCTCCCTTCGTTATCAGCAGCATCCTTTCGGAACGCCGTTGGGACTGATCCTTTAAGATTATACGCACCTTGACAGGCAGGCGTGTATATCTTGACATGAGAAGTAAAAAAATTTACAATTATAAGAGCCGGTTTAGATACTGGTTACCTATTTTGCGTAATTGCAGGTTTTTTGAAAATGATGTAAATGAAATAATTACACATATAAAAAGCCGGACGCGTGTTCGGCTTTTTATTGTGAAGAGGAGGTGAGAGAAGGTTATGTTATTAGCTACTATTGCAGCAGCAGTTGCTTGTGGCATTATCGGCGTAGGAACGGGCTACTTCTATCGGATGAAAATTGCTGAAGGAAAGATTGGCAAGGCAGAAGTAGAAGCGGAACGGATCATTACGACGGCGCGGCAAAATGCAGAATCGCGCAAGAAAGAACTCGTTCTGGAAGGCAAGGAAGAAATTCATAAAATGCGGGCTGACGCAGAACGGGATCACAAAGAACGGAGAAATGAACTCCAGCGGATGGAACGCCGTCTCTTGCAAAAGGAAGAGCACTTGGACAAGAAATCCGATTCTATGGAAAAACGCGATGAAGCGTTGCAGCACAAAGAAGAGGAAATTGCTAAAACGCAAGAGAAAATTGATTCGTTGTACAGCCGTCAGATGGAAGAATTGGAACGTATTTCCGGTCTTACCTATGATGATGCGAAAGAACTGCTCCTGAACAACGTCAAGACAGAAGTCAAGCATGAAACGGCGATGCTCATTAAAAATCTGGAAGAGGAAGCCAAGGAAGAAGCAGAAGGAAAAGCACGGGAAATCATTTCTACGGCAATTCAGCGTTGTGCTGCCGACCATGTGGCGGAAACGACCGTTTCTGTCGTATCCCTGCCGAACGACGAAATGAAAGGCCGTATCATCGGGCGTGAAGGCCGCAATATACGGGCGATTGAAACGCTGACGGGCGTCGATCTGATTATCGACGACACACCGGAAGCTGTTATTTTGTCCTGTTTTGATCCTATCCGTCGTGAAATTGCCCGTATTGCTTTGGAAAAACTGATTGCCGATGGCCGTATTCATCCGGCACGGATTGAAGAAATGGTCGAAAAGGCCCGGAAAGAGGTCAATCAGAAAATCCGTGAAGCCGGGGAACAGGCAACGTATGAAGCCGGTGTTCATGGTCTCCATCCGGAACTGATCAAAATCCTGGGCCGCCTGCGGTACCGCACCAGCTATGGCCAGAACGTACTGCGCCATTCTGTAGAAGTATCCCAGCTGGCAGGAATCATGGCTGCCGAATTAGGTGTCGATGATAATCTGGCCAAGCGTGCCGGCCTGATCCACGATATCGGCAAGGCCTTGGATCACGAAATGGAAGGTACCCATGTTTCTATTGGTGTAGAAGTAGCCAAGAAGTATGGCGAATCGAAACCGATCATCAACTGTATTGCATCTCATCATGGTGATGAAGAACCAAAGAGTGTAGAAGCTGTTCTCGTAGCAGCGGCAGATGCTGTTTCGGCAGCACGGCCAGGTGCAAGACGGGAAACGCTGGAAAACTATTTGAAGCGTCTGACAAAACTCGAAGAAATCGCAAAATCGTTCGACGGTGTCGAAGATTGCTTTGCTATACAGGCGGGCCGTGAAATTCGTGTCATGGTTAAACCTGAAAAACTGGATGAATCTGACTGCGTCCTGCTGGTTCACGACATTGTAAAACGCATTGAAGCTGAACTGGAATATCCCGGTCAGATCAAGGTCGTTGTCATTCGTGAAACGCGGATGATTGATTATGCAAAATAAGATGAAATACAACCCCTGTCGTTGCGGCAGGGGTTTTTTAGCAACTGTTCGCATACCTTTTCTTTATAAGTCATTTCACATTGTGGTATGATATAGGTAAGAAGTACGTGTGGAATAACAGGAGGGATAGCCTATGAAACGGAATAAAAAAGGAATGGCAATCCTGCTGGTGCTGCTTTTGGCCTGTGCCGCGTATTTTGCCTATACGCAATACGAAGCAGCGGCAGCCAGACGGGCAGCGACCCAGCTTACTTTATCAGGCAATGTGGATGTGCGTGAAGTATCCCTGGCCTTCAGGGAAAGCGATCGTATTGACAGTGTTCTCGTCGACGAAGGCGACACGGTGAAGGCCGGACAGGTCGTGGCAACCTTAGACAGTAAGGAGTTGCAGCTGGGAATTCAGAAATTGAAGTCCCAGATCGCTGCCCAGCAGAGCGCTGTAGATAAGCTGCTCAATGGCAACCGGCCTGAAGATATCCGTCAGGCCCAGGCCAACTATGATGCGGCAGTGTCGGCTGCTAAAAATGCAGCCGGCATCTATAACCGGACCAAACAAATTTATGAAGATATTCAAGGTGTGAGCCGCCAGGAGCTGGATACGGCACAACACGATGCGGCTGCCAAAGCAGCGACGGCAGAAGCGGCTAAACAAGCGTGGGAACTGGCTCAAAACGGTGCGCGCCATGAAGATATTGCGGCCGCTCAGGCTAATTTAAAGGCCCTCCAAGACGAACTGGCCCAGGAAGAGTATGTCCTCAGCCAATACGTACTCACTGCACCGGCAGACGGCGTCATCCGCAGCCGCCTCCTGGAGCCGGGGGATATGGCCTCGCCATCGGCTCCGGTCTTTAAACTATCAATTCTAAATAAGAAATGGGTCCGTGTATATGTAAAAGAAACGGATCTGGGCAAGATTCACGAAGGACAGGCAGCCCGGGTCTATATCGACAGCCAGCCCGATACGCCTATTGCCGGTCAGATCGGTTATATTGCGGACACAGCAGAATTTACGCCGAAAACCGTACAAACAGATGAACTGCGCACGGCACTGGTCTATGAAGTGCGGGTCTATGTAGACGATCCGCAAAACGTCCTGCGCCTGGGTATGCCGGCAACGGTTACGATTGATCTGGAGGGAGCAAAATGAGTACAGCCGTTATTGAAGCGGCAGGCATAAGCAAAATCTTTTACCCGAAAAAGCTGCCTCCCGTAGCGGCCCTGCAGGACGTGAACCTGACCGCCCGGACAGGCCAGCTGACGGCACTTATCGGCCCTGATGGGGCCGGCAAAACGACCTTTATGCGCCTCTTGTGCGGCCTCATGAAGGCCGATGCAGGGACCCTTCACGTCGTCGGCCTGGACGTGGCCGAAAGGCCTCAGGCTGTACAGGATGAACTCAGCTATATGCCGCAAAAATTTGGCCTTTACGAAGACCTTACGGTACAGGAAAATCTGGATCTCTATGCCGATCTCCACGGCATTACGGCAGCACAGCGGCAGGAGCGGTTTGCCCGGCTCCTGGAAATGACCGGATTGACTCCCTTTACAGGCCGTCTGGCAGGTAAGCTTTCCGGCGGGATGAAACAAAAATTGGGACTCGCCTGTACTCTCGTCCGTTCGCCCAAGCTGCTTTTGCTCGACGAACCGACGGCCGGTGTTGATCCCCTGTCGCGGCGGGAGCTGTGGGAAATTTTGCAGCGTCTGGTGCAGGAAGAACACCTGTCTGTGCTCGTCAGTACGGCCTATATGGAAGAAGCCAGCCTGTGCCAGGACGTATATGTCTTGAACCGCGGGCGCATTTTGGCAGCTGGCACGCCGGAGCACCTCTGTCGTCTTGCAGCGGGGCGCTGCTTTAGCGTTCTTTCACCGGCGAGCTTTTCCTTGCGCATTTTGCAAAGTGAACTGTTGCGCGATCCCTGCGTGACCGATGCCGTACCAGTAGGCGGGCGCGTGCGGGTTATTACGACGACGCCGGCAGCCGTACCGGACATACTGAAAGAGCATGGCTGGAAAAAAGAACCTGTAGCGCCGCGCCTGGAAGATGCGTTTATGATTCTCTTACATCAGGACGCAGCACAGGAACGGCAGGCTGTGCCAGAGCTTGCCCGGACGGATGGCCTCATTGTCGATCCGTTGACCCAGCCGGTCGATATAGAAGCCCGCGATCTCGTCCGCACCTTTGGCGATTTTGTCGCCGTCCGCCATACGTCCTTCCAGGTCCATCGCGGTGAAGTGTTCGGCCTTTTGGGACCTAATGGCGCCGGTAAGACGACGACCTTCCGCATGCTCTGCGGACTCTTGCCGGCTACCTCGGGCTATCTCAGCGTAGCCGGAGTGAACCTGCGCAAGGCCCGTACGCAGGCGCGGGCAAATATCGGCTATGTGGCACAAAAATTTTCACTTTACGGCAGCCTGACCGTCTATGAGAACCTGCGTTTTTTTGGCGGTATTTATGGCCTTACACGGCGGCAACTGGAGCGGCGCATCACAGCCGTCATGGAAGAGTTTCAGCTGACCGAGAAGGCCGATTACGTAGCCGAACGACTGCCTGGCGGATATAAACAGCGCCTTTCCATGGCAGCGGCCTTGCTGCATGAACCGAAAATCCTTTTCCTTGATGAACCGACGAGCGGCATCGACCCGCTGGCCCGGCGTCAGTTCTGGCAGCAGATTACACGATTGTCTGCCCAGGGAACGACGATTATCATTACGACGCATTTTATGGATGAAGCAGAATACTGCGACCGCATTATGATTCAGGATAAGGGGGCCCTTCTGGTTTTGGGCAGACCTGATGAAATCAGGGAAAAGCTGCGCCTGCCCGGCGCCGATATGAATGCCGTCTTTATTGCAATTGTGGAACAGGCCCGGCAGAAAGAAAACGAGGGGATGTAAAATGAAACTAAATCGCCATAGCCTTCGCCGTATGGGCGCTCTGACGCGCAAGGAATTTTTTCAGCTCATGCGCGACCAGAGCAGCCTGCTTATGGGGATTGTGCTGCCTCTCATCCTGATCCTGATCATGGGGTACGGCATGTCCCTGGACGTCAAGAACGTACCGACGGCCATCGTCTTGGAGGATCCCTCGCCAACGGCCCGTCAGATGGTGAACTTTACGGAAGGATCGGCGTATTTTTCGCCGGTTTACGTGCGCTCTATGCAGACGGCAGAAACCCTCTTGGCGCAGCACGACGTGGATGCGATCATCCGGGTACCTCAAAATTTTGCTGCCGATGTGAATCAGGGGACAGCCAAGGTGCAGGTAATTCTCAATGGTACCGAAGCGACAACGGCTATGTCGGCCCAACGCTATATCGAAGCGGCTGTGCTGACGTGGGAAACCGGTTTGTCCGTACGGAGCGCCAGTGCCGGCCAGGCGACGACAGTAAGCCGCATCTGGTTTAATGATGCCAATACGAGCGCCTGGTTTTTCGTGCCGGGTATCCTCATGCTGGTCTTGACGACGAGCGGCGTCTTTCTGACATCTGTCGTCATGGCCCGGGAATGGGAACGGGGGACCTTTGAGTCGCTGTTTGTCACACCTATTAAAATTGGTGAGCTCATCCTGGCCAAGGTTCTGCCTTATTTTGCCGTTGCCGTCTTTGGTATGATCCTGTGCCTCATTGCCGGGAACGTGCTGTACGACCTGCCTATGCGTGGTTCACTCATCCTGCTCATCGGTGTCTCCATGCTCTATTTGATCATTTCCCTGGGCATTGGCCTGGTCATTTCGGCCCTCACGAAGAACCAGTTTTTAGCCTGTCAGGTGTCGCTCATGATCAGCTTCCTGCCATCGGTCATGCTCTCGGGGTTTCTTTTTGACCTCCATTCCCAGCCATTGGCCATTCAAATAATCAGCCAGTTTTTGCCGACGACGTACTATCTGCAACTCATGAAGACACTCTTCCTGGCCGGCAACTATTGGCCCCTTATTATCCGCAACGGTTTGATTCTCCTGGGCTTCGCTATTTTGTTTATCGGCCTGGCCTTCCGCATGACACGTAAGGAGATGGAATAATGACATTCTTCGAGACGCTGGTACTTTTTGGACAGCATTTGCGCTACTTGTGCCAAAAGGAATTAATTACGATCTTCAAGGACCCGCGCATGCAGTTTATGCTGGTCATGCCGGTTATTATACAGGGCTTTATTTTTGGCTACGCTGCCAACTATAACCTTGATCGCGTGCCCTATGCCGTCGTTGACGAATCGCATAGCAGCAGTTCCCGCGACTATCTGGCCCGCTTTTCGGGAACTACGTCCTTTGAATTGAAGGCCGTTCTGGGCAATACCAGCGAATTAGGCGATCTCATTACATCCGGTGATGTTATTATTGCCATCGTCATTCCTCAGGACTTTGAAGATATTTTAAGCCGTGGCGGTACAGCGCCGGTGCAGGTTATCGCTGATGGACGTAATAGTTCTATCGCCGGCATTGCAACCGGGTACGTGAGTCAGATTACGGCTGCCTGGAATGAATCGCGCCGCGGTTCAGCAGGCCCCATTACTATTGAAAGCCGCACGTGGTACAATCCCAATCAGATTACGCGCTGGAATTTCCTGCCTGGCCTGATTGCCATGATTTCCTTTGTGCAGGTCATCTTTTTGGCGGGTCTTTCCATTGCCCGTGAACGGGAGCAGGGTACCTTTGAGCAGCTTCTCGTAACGCCCTTGTCACCGCTGGAAATCCTCATTGGCAAAGCTATGCCGCCTATGCTCATTGGCTTTGCGCAAAGCGCCATGCTCTACCTTATTGCCCGCTATTGGTTTGCCGTGCCCTTTGCCGGTTCTCTGGGGACCCTGACGGTCATTATTTTGGTATTTATGCTCAGTTCGACGGGCATTGGTCTTTCCATTTCTGCCGTTTCCCGCAATATGCAGCAGGTCCTGGTCTATGTACTGGTTCTCATGATTCCCATGGTACTTCTGTCCGGTATTGCTACGCCTGTACGTAACATGCCGGAATTTCTCCAAATCATTACCTATGCCGATCCCATGCGCTTTGCCGTAGATGCCGTAAAACGTGTTTACCTTGAAGGCGCCGGCCTGGCTGCCATCTGGTGGGATTTGGTGCCCATGTTCCTGATTGCGGCGGTCACCATGCCTGTTGCGGCCTGGCTGTTCCGGCACCGGACAGTTTAGAAATGCCTGGCTATGCGCCTTGGCAGAGCCAAGAAAAATATTAGCAAAAAAAATGAAAAAAAGACTTGCCAAAAGGCATGGTACATGATACAATACTTTTTGTTCGAGGCACTAAGGCCCCGGACGGAAAGTGGAAACGGCCCCGTGGTGTAGCGGTTTAACATGTCGCCCTGTCACGGCGAAGATCGTCAGTTCAAATCTGATCGGGGTCGCCATTTTTTTGCTCAGGTAGCTCAGTCGGTAGAGCAGGGGACTGAAAATCCCCGTGTCGGCGGTTCAATTCCGTCCCTGAGCACCATCTATATGCGGAAGTAGCTCAGTGGTAGAGCACCACCTTGCCAAGGTGGGGGTCGCGAGTTCGAGCCTCGTTTTCCGCTCCATATGGCGGCATAGCCAAGCGGTAAGGCAGAGGTCTGCAAAACCTTCATCCCCAGTTCGATTCTGGGTGCCGCCTCCATATTTTCAAAAAATCACGTCATGCCGAGGTGGCGGAACTGGCAGACGCAACGGACTTAAAATCCGTCGGATAGAAATATCCGTACCGGTTCGATTCCGGTCCCCGGCACCATTTAACAACACATTGCGACGAGCATGGTAACGGTTAAGATTTATGTGCTCTGGCAACTGATTTGAAGGTTTGGATGTAGATCCAAACCTTTTTTGTAATATGCATGGTGTATGTGACTGTGCAGGGGGTTAGGATGCCCATGGAAGCGTATCAATACAAAGTATCGGATTTTGAAGGCCCGCTCGACTTATTATTGTATCTGATTGAAAAAAACAAGGTTGATATTTATAATATACCTATTGTGGAAATTACTGATCAGTTCAATGCCTATGTGCGGGAGTTCGAGACCTTTGACGTCAATTACGCTAGTAAATTCTTTGTCATGGCAGCCACACTCCTGCAAATCAAGTCGCGTCTGCTGTTGCCGCGGCCCCCTCAGCTGGAAGAGGAGGGAGAAGACCCGCAGGAGGTACTGATCCGCCAGCTGGTAGAGTACAGGCAGATGAAACAGTTTTCTACTGCTATGGCGGCACTCTGGGAACGGCGCTGCCAGATGCCGGGCCGGGAACGGACTCCCATGCCTTTTACGAAACAGTTTTCCGGTAAGATTGAAAAAAGCGCCTTATATCAGGCTTTTCGGCTGGTATACCAAACGCTGCCGGAGACGCCTGTGACGGAGATCCACTTGCAGAAAGAAATTTACAGCGTAGCCGAATCGATGCGCCGCGTAGAAATGATTTTGCAACAGACGTCACGGCCGGTACCGGTGTGGCATATCTTTCGCATTTGCCGCACGCGGACCGAGCTGGTTGTCGTTTTTTTGTCTGTCCTGGAACTGCTGAAGCTGGGCAGATGCCGTACCTTATCTGACGGAGAGGAAGGAAATGCCGTTGCCTTACGCTATGTCCCCGGCGGGAACGCCTGAACCGACGGCCGTACTGGAAGCGTTGCTGTTTCTCAGCGGCCAGCCGTTAAGTGTTGCCGAACTGACGGCCCACACAGGCTGGGATGAAGAGAAAATCGAACAGACAGCCCAGACACTGGCCGGTGTCCTGCGTGAGGAGAAGCGGGGCCTGTGCCTGCTGCGCGTAGCCGGCGGCTATCAGCTCGTCGTGCGGCCTGAACTGTATGAAACCGTGCAATGGGTACATACGCGAACGACAGAGCTTTCTACGACGGCGTTGGAAGTGCTGGCCATCATCGCGTTTAAACAGCCTGTTACACGGGCAGAAATAGAAAAAATACGGGGTGTATCTTCAGAGCGGCTCATTGCGTCTCTCTTACAACAGGGACTGATCCAGGACCTGGGCAGGAAAGATTCACCGGGCCGGCCCATTTTATATGGAACGAGCGCGTATTTCTTAGAATGTATGGGTGTCGACTCCTTGTCCGAGCTGGCAGAGAAGATGCCCCAGGAATTGCAGCCACAAGCAGGGACGGAAACGCAGACTGCCACGACGCTGACAACGGAGGAACAAGATGAAAGAACGATTGCAAAAAGTAATGAGTAACTGTGGCGTCGCTTCACGACGGGCATCGGAACAGCTGATTCTCGCTGGCAAAGTACGCGTTAATGGCGTTGTCGTCCGCGAATTAGGGACGAAAGTAGATTTAGATAAGGATATCATCCTCGTCGACGGTAAGCGGCTGGAAGCTGAAAAGAAACGGTATTTCCTTTTTAATAAACCTAAGGGTGTCATTACGACGGCCAGTGACGACCAGGGCCGGGAAACGGTCATGGACTATTTTAAAAAAGTACCGGAACGTATTTATCCTGTTGGCCGGCTGGATCAAAATACAGAAGGCCTTCTGCTCATGACTAACGATGGAGAATTGGCCAATATTCTCATGCATCCGAGCAAACTCGTCGATAAGACCTACGAGGTAAAAATCAAAAGCCGCATTACCGACGCGGTATTGCAGCAGCTGGCTGACGGCGTAGAATTGGAAGATGGCATGACAGCACCGGCCATTGTTTGCTATAATGGATATGATGTCCATACAGGGATTACCAATGTGGAAATCACGATCCATGAAGGACGGAACCGCCAGGTCCGCCGCATGTTTGAACATTTTGGCCTGCAGGTATATAACCTGCGCCGTGTCCAGTATGCCTTCCTGACGCTGAGCGGTGTCAAACGCGGGGCGTATCGCCGCCTGACACCGGAAGAAATTGCTGAATTATACAAATACAAATAAGGGTGTACATAACATTGAAACGAGTGATTGTCATTGGCGCCGGAGCGGCTGGTATTTTTGCGGCTCTGGCAGCAGCCGGGCAAGGCGCAGACGTCTTGCTTTTTGAAAAAAACGATATTGTAGGGAAGAAGATGGGCATTACTGGCAAGGGCCGGTGTAATCTGACCAACACGTGCCCGATGGCCGACTTTATTGCCCGTACGCCAGGACATGGTAAATTCCTCTTCAGCGCCTATCAGGCCTATACCAATGAGGATCTGCTGAACCAGGTGCACGCTTGGGGACTGGCCACGAAGGAAGAGCGGGGCGGCCGCGTATTTCCCCAGTCCGATAGTGCCATTGAAGTACGCAAGCTCCTGTACCATCGCCTGCAGGCGGCGAAGGTAGACCTGCATCTGCAGGAACCGGTCCGGGCCGTGCACCACGATGCAAGCGGTTTTACTGTACAGACCGGCCGTGGTACATACACCGGGGAGGCTTGTATTATTACGACCGGTGGTGTGTCCTATCCGGTTACAGGCTCGAGCGGCGACGGCTATGGCTTTGCCAAGGCCCTGGGACATACGGTCACTGAGCTGAAGCCTTCCTTGATTCCTTTTACGACGTCTGATACGTGGGTAGCCGGCTTGGCCGGTTTATCCTTGCGCAACGTAGACGCATCGCTTTGGCGGCAAGGCAAAAAACTGGCTTCGCAGTTTGGTGAAATGCTCTTCACCCATACAGGCGTTTCGGGCCCGATTATTTTCATGCTGAGCAGTGCCGTAGCCCATAAGCCGAAATGGGAATTTCCCTTGCAGCTGCGCATTAATCTGAAACCGGCTCTTACGGCAGACGCTCTGGATGCACGGGTACAACGGGATTTTCAGAAATACCTGCGCAAACAGGTGGATAATGCCTTGAAAGAATTATTGCCCCAGCACCTGATCCCCGTCGTGCTAGATCAGGCAGGCATTGCGAGAGAAACGCCGGTCAATCAGATTACGCGTATACAGCGCCAGGATCTGGTGACGGTACTCCAGGCCTTGTCCCTGACCCTTACGGGAACGCGGCCTATTGCAGAGGCCATCGTTACGGCCGGTGGTGTTTCTGTCCGGGAAATCAACCCGAAAACGATGGAATCGAAATGTGTTGAGGGACTCTATTTCGCCGGCGAAGTTATGGACATTGATGCCTTTACCGGTGGCTATAATCTACAGGCAGCCTTTTCTACAGGTGTTGTAGCCGGACGTGCTGCCGCAGCGGAGGCGAAGGAAGAATGAAAAGACTGACTGTTGCTATTGATGGACCGGCCGGAGCCGGAAAAAGCAGTGTGGCTAAGATGGTAGCCAACCGGCTTCATTACTTGTACATTGATACAGGTGCCATGTACCGGGCGTTTACCTGGGCCATGTTAAAAAATCATATCGATCTGGCTGATACTGAAGCGGTACAAAGCCTGACCGATACGATACAAATCCGTCTGGAACCGGCTGCTGATTATTGCCACGTGTATGTAGGCGATACGGAAGTCACCGAGGATATTCGTACAGCTGACGTGTCTTCTCACGTTTCTCCTGTCGCAGCACTTGCAGTAGTGCGTACTAAACTGGTAAAATTACAGAGGGATATGGCCGCCTCTGGCGGCGTTATTCTTGATGGCCGGGATATCGGTACGGTTGTCCTGCCAGACGCGGATCTGAAGATTTTTCTTACCGCTTCTGTCGAAGCCAGGGCCCGCCGCCGTTATCTGGAGCTGCAAGCTAAGGGCAGTACAGAAACACTGGCTGCTATTGCTGCCAGCATAGCTGCCCGCGATGATATGGACTCCCATCGGGCTGTTTCACCGTTGAAACAGGCAGAGGACGCTATACTCGTCGATAACAGCCATCTCGATTTGCAGGAAACGGCAGACTTGATCTGCAAGCTCATCGAAGAAAAACAATAAGGATGCGGGAAAAATGAGAAACTTTTGTTATGCCGTGATTCGCTTCCTCTTTAACGTGGCCACCTATTTATGGCTGGGCATGAAGGTATTTGGGGCAGAACACGTGCCAAGAAAAGGGGCCTTTATCATGGCCTCGAACCATGCCAGCTATTTCGATCCGCCGTTAGTAGGAACGGCGATGCGGCACAGGCTGATTCATTTTATGGCAAAAGAAGAACTCTTCCGCAATCCCTTTATGGGCTGGTTCCTGCGTTATGTCCGGACCTTTCCTGTCCATCGCGGCCGCGTCAACCGCAAAGCGCTGCTGGAAGCGTTGCGCGTGTTAAAAAGCGGCGAAGTCCTGGGGATTTTTCCCGAAGGAACCAGCAAGGACCAAGGTATCCTGGGACCTTTTCATGAAGGCGTCGCCATGATCGCCATTCATGCACAGGCACCTGTGCTGCCGACGGCCGTTATCAATTCGCGGCAGCTGCCTAAAAAGACAGGCCCTGTGCGTGTCGTATTTGGGGAGCTCATACAGCCGCCACTGCCTTGTCAGGGAGACCGGGAGGCACAACGCGAACAGGTCCAGGCCTTTTTGGAAGAAATAAGAAACGGAGTACTGGCCTTGATTCACCAGTACGGAGAGGATGAAGTGCATTGAACGTATTCATTGCCGATGCCTGCGGCTTTTGCTACGGCGTACGCCGGGCAATAGAACTGGCATCCCATGCGGCCAGTGGTACGCATACGTTGGGGCCTATCATACATAATCCCCAAGTCGTAGCCCGTCTGGCTGAGCGTGGCGTATCGCCTGTAGCTTCCCTAGACGAAGTTAGCACAGGAGAACCGCTTTTGATCCGTTCCCACGGTGTTGGACCGGAGGTTTATGAAAAAGCAGCAGAAAAACACTTACAAGTAGTGGACGCCACATGCCCACATGTAAAAAAAGCACAGCAAGATGCGAAAAAAATCATCGAAAAGAACAAAAATCTTATAATTATTGGCGAAAAAGCTCATCCAGAGGTAATTAGTATTTCACAATGGGGGGCAAATCGTGCTATTATATTAGATAGGGAAGAAGAAGCCCGGGCCCTGCCTCATATGAAAGAGGCCGGCGTCGTCGTGCAGACTACCTTTTCCCAGGAGCAGTTCAAACGCATCAAAGCGATACTCGAATCCAAAGTCGATGACTTGGAGATAGATATGACCATTTGCACAGCTACACAGCAACGGCAGCAGGCTGCCATTGAGCTGGCTGGCAGGATGGATGCCATGATCGTTATTGGCGGCAAGAACAGTGCCAATACCGGCCGGCTAGCACAAGTGTGCAAAGAACAGGGTTGCCCGACATATCACGTTGAAACAGCAGCTGAATTAGATACGGCCTGGTTCCGTGGTATGAAGAATATAGGCATTACAGCCGGCGCTTCCACGCCGGATTGGATAATACAGGAGGTTGTTAAGATTATGGAAAATTTGCAAGCAGATGCCACAGAAGTAATGAGTGAAGAATTGTTGGACCAGTATGATTATGAAGAAAATCCAAAGAAAGGCGACGTAGTAGAAGGCACGGTTATTTCTGTGAACGATGATGCTGCCTATGTTTCCATCGGCACGAAAGCAGAAGCAATCCTGCCGAAAAAGGAAATGGCTGTACCCGAACCTGAAAAGGCTAGCGATTTTGTTAAAGTTGGCGATAAACTGACTGTTGAAATTGCTAACAATATTAAGGATGAAGGCTCGATTGTCGTTTCCCTGGTAAAAATGAAGAAAGTCGAAGACTGGAAAGAAGTCCGCGATGCATTTGAAAACGATCAGCTCGTTGAATGTACCGGTAAAGAAATCAACAAAGCCGGCCTGGTCGTTTCCATTAAATCCCTGCGTGGTTTTATTCCCCTTTCCCAGGGCGATATCCGTTTTGTAAAATCCTTGGATTACCTCGTAGGCCAGACCTTCCAGGTTAAAGTCATCGACATTGATGAACATAAAAACCGCCTCGTTCTTTCCCGTAAAGCTGTTCTCGAAAAAGAACGTGAAGCAAAACGGGAAGAAGCCATGGAAAAAATTGAAGAAGGTGCAGTACTCGAAGGCACAGTCGTTAAGATCATGCCTTATGGCGCATTCATCGACCTCGGCGGCGTAGAAGGCTTGCTCCATATTTCTGACATTTCCTGGAAACGTATCAGCTCCGTTGACGCAGTTCTCAAGCAGGGCGACAAGCTGCAGGTACTCGTACAGAAATTCGATAAAGAACGCAATCGTATTTCGCTTTCCTTGAAAGCACTGCAGAAGAATCCTTGGATCGCTGCTATTGAAAAGATCGAAGTTGGCGACGTAGTCAAAGGCGAAGTTAAAAAACTGCTGCCCTTCGGCGCTATCTTGGCTATCGATCCGGAATTACAGGGTCTCCTGCACATTTCCGAACTGACGGAAAAACGCGGTGCTAACGTAAAAGATCTCGTGAATATCGGCGATATCATGAACGTCAAGATTATCGGCATTGATGCAGATAAGAAGAAGATTTCCCTGAGTGTATTGGCATTGCAGAAGGATGAAGAAGAACAGGAAGTTCACGACTATCTGGAACATGCAAAACAGCAGGAAGAATCGGCTACAATTGGCGACGCTGTAGAAGATAAATAAGTTTTCGTGGGAAAAGGGATAGCCGGCGTAAACCGGTTATCCTTTTTTTTAAAACTCCCTATTTTAGAAAGGATAAAAATATGTCTGACACGTTAAAAGCTGTCATTGCCAGTGTACAGGACGGCAGCCGGGCACAGCGGGAAGGCTTGCAGCCAGGCGATACGATTGTTTCCGTCAATGGACAGGCCGTTGAAGACCTGATTGATCTCAATTTTGCCTTAGCCGACGAAAACGTGCATCTCGTTGTGAAAAATGGCGATAGTCTGCGGGATTGCTATTTTCAGAAGCGCTTTGGCGAAGACCTGGGACTGACCATGGAAAATGCCGTCTTCGATCATATCCGCCAGTGTTGGAACAACTGTGTGTTTTGTTTCATTGCCCAGATGCCGGAAGGTATGCGTCCTTCCCTGTATGTAAAAGATGACGATTACCGTATGTCGTTTCTGACCGGCAGCTTTATTACGTTGTCCAACCTTTCGAAAGACGATCTGAAACGGATTCATCAGTTCCATCTGTCCCCGCTTCATATTTCTGTCCATACGACAAACGGTGAATTACGGCGTCTTATGATGCGGCAGGAACGCACGGAGAAGATCATGGAACAGCTGCAGCAGCTCGTCCATGCGGATATCGACATCTATTGCCAGATCGTTCTCGTACCAGGATATAATGATGGGGAAGAATATACGCGTACCCTGAAGGATTTAAAGGGCCTCGGCCCTAACGTCCTGGGCATTGCTGTCGTACCCTTGGGCATGACCAAGTTCCGCGACAGCTGTGAAAAGCTGGAACCGGTCACGGCAGAAGAAGCCCGTGACATCATTCACCGCTCCCAGCCCTTTATCGATCAAAGCCGTGCAGCCGGTACGGGCAGCTTTGTCTATCTGGCTGACGAATTTTATCTCAAGGCTGGTATTCCCTTGCCGGATGCGGCCTATTATGATAACTACGAGCAAATCGAAGACGGCATTGGTATGATGCGCCTCTTTGAACAGCAGTGGCATAGCTGGGACGGAACAGTTCGTACGGCCTATGACAAGCCGCTGCGCCTGGCCCTCTTTACAGGAACCTTGGCAGCGCCTTCCATTAAGGAGCTGGTCGATGAAGTGCACGTAGACAACCTGGAGGCCACAGTTATTCCCGTAACCAACTATTACTTTGGTACGCAAATCAACGTAGCCGGTCTGCTCACGGCAGAAGACATGCTGAATGCCTGGCAGGACCTGCGTGGTCACTGGGACGGTATCATTATTCCCGGTACGGCCCTGCGTAAAGGCGAAAATATTTTTCTGGATGACCTGACACTGGAAGAATTTGAAAAGAGAGCCGGTGTCCCCGTAGGTGTGAGCGAATTTGCCCCACAATTAAAAGATCTCTTATATCATTGGCAGGAATAAGGAGCAAGAATATGTATAAACCGTTAGTAGCCGTTGTTGGGCGGCCGAATGTAGGAAAATCGACACTCTTCAACGCTGTTGTCAAAAAACGCATCTCTATTGTTGAAGATATTCCCGGCGTTACGCGCGACCGTATTTATTTTGATGGCGAATGGCTGGGCCATGAATTTACGATGATCGATACAGGCGGTATCGAATTTGATGATGTAGACAACAACTTCTTTACCAGCATGCGGTATCAGGCAGAGCTTGCTATCCGCGAAGCCGATGTCATTATTTATGTCGTCGATGGCAAAACCGGTATCCAGCCGCAGGACCAGGAAATAGCTAATATTCTCCGCTCGTCAGGAAAACCGGTCATTCTGGCTGTCAACAAAATCGACAGTGTGGAACAGGAAATTAACATTTATGAGTTCTATAGCCTTGGCTTGGGGGATCCCATCGGTATTTCGGCAGTCAATCTCATGAATCTTGGTGATCTGCTCGATGAAGTATTGAAGTATATCAAAGAAATACCGGTAGACGAAGAGGATGAAGATGCCATTCATATTGCCCTCGTCGGCCGCCCGAACGTAGGCAAGTCATCTCTTACGAATGCACTCCTGGGACAGGAACGGGTTATTGTCAGCAATATTCCCGGTACGACACGTGACTCCATCGATACGCATTGGACTCATGACGATACGAAATTCGTGCTCATCGATACGGCCGGTATGCGCCGTAAGGCCAAAATCGACTTACCCGTCGAACGCTATAGCGTCGTCCGTGCCTTGCGTGCTGTAGACCGCTCCGATATTGCCGTTTTAGTCCTCGATGGCGTAGACGGCGTGACGGAACAGGACAAAAAGATTGCCGGATACGTTCATGAAGCCGGTAAGGGCTGTATCATTGTCGTCAATAAATGGGATCTCATCGATAAAGACAGCAAGACCAGCCTTAAATATACCGATGATATTCGGCGGGAACTGGCCTTTATGCAGTATGCACCGATCCTCTATGCATCGGCTCTGACGAAACAGCGCATTAACCGTTTGGCCGATCTCGTTAAATACGTATCGGAACAGCAGCATATGCGTATTTCTACGAGTGTTCTGAACGAATTGGTCGAAGATGCCCAGCTGACCAATCCGGCACCCGCTAAAAACGGACGTCCGCTGAAAATTTATTATATGACGCAGGCTTCCGTCGCACCGCCGACGTTTGTCCTCTTCGTCAATGACCCGCAGCTCGTTCATTTTTCCTACACCCGCTTCCTGGAAAACAAGCTGCGTGAAACCTTCGGCTTTGAAGGGACGCCGATCCGCCTTATTTTGCGCGGAAAAAAGGGAGATGAAGAAAGTTGACAGCAGGTCTCTTTTGGTTGGCCCTGGCTTATGTGGCCGGCTCTTTCCCGAGCGGGCTGGTCATCGGCAAAACCCTCTATCATAAGGATATCCGCCAATACGGCAGCCATAATACGGGCGCGACGAATGCATATCGTGTCCTTGGCAAGACTGGCGGCCTGTGCGTCCTCGTTCTCGACGCTTGCAAAGGTGCATTGGGCGTCTACCTGGGTGAATTGGCAGGCCTGTCGTGGCTGCCGCAGCAGCTGGAGTTCTGCATGATTGCCGGAGGACTCTTAGCTATATTAGGCCATTCGTGCTCGGTATTTATGAAATTTAAGGGTGGCAAAGGCGTAGCTACCGGGTTAGGTGTACTGCTGTACCTGGCACCACGGGAAACGCTCATCGTCTTTGTCGTCTGGTGTATTGTCGTTGGCCTGACGCGGTACGTGTCCTTGGGTTCTATTATTGCCGCGGCGCTCGTGCCCTTTGTTATGTATGCCTTTCATGAACCGTTTGAAATCGTTGCCTTTGGCGCATTGGCAGCTCTTTTTGTCATTGTCCGTCACAGGACGAATATCATACGGCTCCTGCACGGTAACGAACTAAAGGTAGAACGGATCAAGAAAAAATAGGACTGTCCGTTTTAGGTTTGGTATTTGATATGTATAGAAAAACGTGTATAATTAACATGTACGAGCAGGTGATGAAGTGAGAATCATAAGCGGCAGTGCCCGGGGCAGACAGTTAAAGTCGCCCAAAGGGATGTTAACACGTCCGACACTGGACAGCACACGGGAAAGTATTTTCAATATTCTGGCTAATAATTACGGCCTTGCCGGCAGCCGGGTTTTGGATATCTTTGCCGGGACAGGTGCACTAGGGCTGGAAGCACTCAGCCGCGGTGCCTCATACTGTGCCTTTATCGATCATTACACGCGGGATCTGATTCGGGAAAATGCCGCTATGTGTGGCTTTCAAGGACACTATGATGTATATCGTATGGAAGTCGGCCGGGCTTTGGCAGCTTTAAAAGGCCAGACGTTTCATTATATTTTTGCTGATCCGCCGTATAACAAAGATCTGGTATGCCATACGCTTTCCTGTATTTTCGGATATGGTTTGCTGGATTCCGATGGCCTGATTATTATGGAACATTGCCGGCAGGAACCGATTGCTGACAATCCGGCGTATGAGGTCATCAGAGAAAAAACCTATGGAAAAGAAACGCGCGTCAGTTTTATCTGCCGTCGCCAGGAAGGGGAATAATTGTGCGAATCGGAATCTGTCCGGGAAGTTTTGATCCTGTTACGAACGGACATATTGATATATTTGAACGGGGCAGCAAGCTTGTAGACAAGCTGATTATCGCTGTATTCAGCAATCCGACAAAAAAACCTGTATTTACAATGGCAGAGCGGGAAGAAATGCTGCGTAAAACGACCAGTCACCTTCCCAATGTAGAGGTGGCCAGTGCTGAGGGCCTGCTCAACGAATATGCCATAGCACATGACGCTACATTGATTATTCGCGGTCTCCGTGCGCTCAGCGATTTCGAATATGAATTTCAGCGCGCTTTGCTCATGAAACAAATTGAACCGAGTATTGAAACCGTATTCATTATGGCGAATACCAAGTATTCCTACGTCAGTTCAACGGGTATCCGGGAGTTAGCCTGTTTTGGTGGCAAATTAGATGGAATGGTACCTGAATACGTAAAGCAGCAGCTGCAAATAAAATTTAAAGATAAATATAAGGCATAGGGGTGGAGAACATGAATTCTGATAAATTATTAGAAGATTTGGAAAGTTTAGTACTGAATGCGTCGAAGATGCCCTTTACGAACAAAAAGATGATTGAAGAAGAAGAATTACTGCAGATCATTGATGACTTAAAGGCTTCCATGCCAGCCGAATTGGAAGAATCCAAAAAGGTTTTGTCTGAAAAGGATAAGATCATTGCCGATGCCCAGCGTCATGCTGACAGCATGGTAGCCCAGGCAAAGGATTATATTGCTAAACTGACAGAAGAAAGTGAACTCGTGCGGCAGGCACAGGAGCATGCCAATCAGATCGTTATGAGCGCAACAAAGTCGTCTGATGAGTTGAAAAGCAGCTCTATTACATACGCCGGCGATGTACTGAAATATGTAGAAGGAACGTTAGAAAAGACACTGACGAGTATCCGTCAAAACAGGGACAGCCTGCTTCAATCGAACCGTCAGGATACGACCAAATAAATACGTTGCAGGTAGTGCCATAAGTGCAATATCCCTGAAGGATATTGCACTTTTTAGTACACGGAGGACAGCACATGAAGGATATTACATCGCGAGACAATCAATGGATTAAGGCAGCGTGCGCGCTGAAGCAGAAAAAGGGCCGCTGGGAAGCGCACCGCTTTTTTGCCGAAGGCTTCCGTATTATCTCTGACGCGATTCACGTCGGCGTCACAGATGGCGTCTGCTTTGTTTCGCCTAAAGGACAGTCTCATCCTGGTTTTTCCCAATTAGAAGCAGCCGGGGAAAAGCTGGGCTGGGAATTTTTTGCCGTTACAGAGGCCGTATACGATAAGCTGAAGGATACAAAAAATCCGCAGGGCCTGGCAGCGATGCTGCCTTTCTTGCCGCACAGCCTGGCATCGCTGCAGGGGCTCGATCCCAAGCGGCCGGTTCTTTACCTGGAAGCGATTCAGGACCCGGGGAATCTCGGGACCATCCTGCGTACAGCAGCTGCAGCCAATGCGGCGGCCGTATTGTTAAGTGAAGACAGTGTAGATGTGTATAATGATAAGACAATCCGCAGCGCTATGGGGGCTATTTTTAAGATTCCCGTCGTGCAGCAGGTCACGCAGGAGGAACTGCTTACCTTTCGCCGGCAGTCGGGACGGCAGCTGTTAGGGACGACTCCTGACGGCACGATATCGTACGCTGCCGTCGCCTATGATAACCCGCTCATCTTGGCCTTTGGCAATGAAGGTAACGGTCTTACGGCGGCGTGTCTTCAGGCGTGCGATCACTTGGTTTCTATTCCCATGAGAAAGGATACGGAATCACTGAATCTCTCCCTTTCTGTGGGCCTTGTCCTTTATAAAGCATGGGAAATGAATGGATTTAAGGAGTAGAGCTATGGCAGATATTACGACTATTTTACAACAATATAAAGACGGCAGCCTGACCCTGGATGCGGCGCAGCAGCAATTGCAGACGGCTGTTTCCTTGGCTGACGCTGCGTCAGTAGAAGATATGGGATTTGCCAATATTGATCTGCAGCGAAAAGAACGCTGTGGTTTTCCGGAAGTTGTCTACTGTGCCGGCAAGACGATTGACCAGTCTGTGCAAATATTGACACTGCTCATGCAGCAATATGACAACGTCATCGGCACGCGGGCCGATAAAGCTGTGTATGACCGACTGGTGCCTCAGTTCCCGGACGTACAATACCACGAACTGGCCCGTATGGTGTATCAGCGTAAGGACACCCATAATGATAATGGCGACAGGACCATCGCCGTCGTGACAGCAGGAACCAGCGATATTCCCGTAGCGGAAGAAGCGGCTCTTACGGCTGAAATTATGGGCAATGTAGTCGAACGCATTTATGATGTGGGCGTAGCCGGCATTCACCGCCTCCTGCGCCGGGCCGACGATATCCGCAAGGCCAATGTCGTCGTCGTCGTTGCCGGTATGGAAGGGGCCTTGGCCAGCGTCGTCGGCGGCCTGGTCAATAAGCCGGTGATTGCCGTGCCTACCAGTATTGGCTATGGCGCTAATTTCCATGGCTTATCGGCCCTTTTGGCTATGCTCAACAGCTGCGCCGCCGGCGTATCTGTCGTCAACATTGATAATGGCTTTGGTGCCGGCCGTTTGGCCGATATGATCAATCGCATGAGGTGAGCAGATGGAAACACTTTGGCAAATGGAAGCTAACATCGATGATATGAATCCGCAAAATATGGAGTACGTCTTCCGCTGCCTCCTCGATGCCGGCGTCAACGACGTCTGGGGCGTGCCCATCGTCATGAAAAAAGGACGTATGGCCACCATGCTTTGCGTTCTCTGCCGGGAAGAGCTGATTGAAAAAGCAGCCCAAATTATTTTTAAAGAAACGACCAGCGTCGGCGTACGCTATTTTCCCTTGAGCCGCATCGCCTGTGAGCGGGCTATTAAAACGGTAACTATCGACGGGGAAGTCTTGCATTGCAAGCTTTGCTGGCACGCAGGTGTACTGACCAATATTTCAGCGGAATACGATGACTGCCGTGCTGCTGCCGTAAAAACAGGGGTTCCCTTGAAGGAATGGCAGCGCCGCGTCCGGGAAGAGGCGTATAAACAATATGGACAAGATTCTTGACGAAAAGGTGCGGGCCTATAAGGCACAGCTTTCGGCAGCCGGTATCGAGTGTGTACGGGAAAAGCCTATCAATTACGGCTGGAACCTCGTATGCCGCCTGGGCAGTGAAGAAGGCCGCGTCAATATATACCACGGCAAAAAAGGAATTTCCGTCGTTCTTCAGGCTAAAGAAGGCGCCTTGAAGCAGGCTCTGGCCGGACTGGATCAGGCCCGGCCGGCAGGCCTTTCGGCAGCCAGATTTTTTGGCTCTCAAGGGGCAGCACCGGCTATCCGCCCGGCTGCTGCCGATACCTGGATGGGGTGTGACGAATCGGGCAAAGGAGACGTTTTTGGTCCTTTAGTCGTAGCAGCCTGCCAAATTACGAAAGAAGAGGAAGTCCTCTTTCAAAAAGCCGGGGTCTGCGACAGCAAGGCCCTGACCGACGCGAAAATTGCCACGCTGGCCGAATATATCCGCCAAACCCTGGCAGATCGCTGTGTGGTGACAGTTCTTATGCCGGAAGAGTATAATAAACAATATGAACTATTGAAAAAAAATAAGAAAAACTTGAACCATCTTTTGGGGAGTCTACATGGACAAAACATTTTATGTCTATTGCGTAAGCACAAATGTCCATGTATAATAGTGGATAAGTTCGGTAAGGATGAATATGTCCTGAATGAACTGCAGACGGTAGCGAAAACTCACCGTATTATCCAGATTCCCAAAGGAGAAAGAGATACGGCCGTAGCGGCGGCGTCCATTTTGGCACGGGATGCCTTTGTCCGCGCTATGAATACGCTTTCAAAGCGGTACGGTATGACTTTTCCTAAAGGAGCCTATGCGGGCATTGCGGCAGCCATAGCACAGTTCCGCCATCAATATGGTGATGCAGAACTGGCCTTTGTAGGAAAATTGAATTTTAAGACCTTTGATTTTTTACGGTGAGCAGCATATGAACAGATTGATTATTAACGCCGATGATTTTGGTATTCATCATGAAGTAAACCTGGCCGTCGCCAAGGCCTTTGACCAAGGTGTATTGACCAGCACGTCCTTACTCGCTTCGGGACCGGCTTTTAACGAGGCCGTAGCCTTGGCTGCAGCCCGGCCCGGTCTGGGTATAGGTGCACATTTATGCCTCGTAGGCAGCTTGTCGCCTGTCTTAGCGCCCAAAGAAGTACCGTCCCTCGTCGACGGGCGGGGCCTTTTTCCGGAAAGCTATGGCGAATTCATGAAACGCGTGTACAGCGGGCGGATTAATTATGAAGAACTGTACCGGGAACTGGATGCGCAATTAGAAAAAATCATGCAGCAGCCTTTGCAGATTACACATGTAGACAGCCATCAGCATTTACATGTATTGCCCCAGGTGTGGACCATCGTCCAGGCGTTAATGAAAAAGTATAAGCTGCACCGTCTGCGTATACCTGCCGAGTCGTATCGTTTCAAGGTATGGACGGCAAAGCCTGTGCGCGTTATGGGGCGAAACGGCCTGACCTTTTTGGCCAAACGGGCAGAAAAAGATGCCAGACGGCTGGGTTTTACAACAACTGATCATTTTTGGGGTATGGTAGATGGCGGCAATATGAATGAAGCAAATTTGTCTTATATCATCAAGCAGTTACCTTTTGGCGTGCATGAAATCATGATGCATCCGGGACTGCATACGAATGTGCTGGCCCAGACGTTTACGTGGGGCTACCATTGGCAGGATGAACTGGCGGCACTTCTGTCACCAGCTATACGGAATTTGCTGCAACAGCGTGAAATCAAATGTATTCATTACGGGGATCTGCCTTGATACCCAATCAGCTGGGAGTGACACATTTTGGAAATATTAGTGACAGGCGGAGCCGGTTTTATTGGCTCGCATTTAGTAAATGCACTGGCCGACGCAGGCCATCGGGTAACGGTAATTGATAATTTCAGCACAGGCTGCAGGGAGAATATGGATGACCGGGCCGAGTATTACGAAATGGATATCCGTGACCGGGAACAAGTAGCCTCTGTCTTTGCTTCCCACGCCTTTGAGATCGTCTTTCATGAGGCTGCACAAACATTGGTACCCTACTCCATGGAACACCCTGCAGAAGATGCCGAACTAAATATCATGGGTCTGCTCAATATTTTGGAAAACTGCCGGCAGTATCAGGTCAGACGGGTTATTTTTTCTTCTTCTGCGGCTGTGTACGGCAATAATGAAACCGTTCCTATCCGTGAAGAAGCCCCGGTTCAGCCGACCTCCTTTTATGGGTTGACCAAGGTGACGGCTGAAGTATATTTGCGCTTATATTATGAAGCCTATGGCCTTTCCTATGTCGTCCTGCGCTATGCCAATGTGTACGGCGAACGGCAGGGAACGCACGGAGAAGGTGGTGTGGTCTGCCTCTTTGCCAAGGCCCTGGCAGCTGGAAAAAAACTGATCATTTATGGAGACGGCGACCAATCCCGTGATTTTGTCTATGTCAAGGATGTGGCAGCTGCCAATATAGCCGCTATGGCAGAAAGCGTGGCGCCAGGTGTATACAATATCAGTACAAAAATTGAAACGACGATTAATGCACTAAAAGAAATCCTTATTTATTTCTCACATATGAGTCCTGATGTAGTCTATAAAGAGGCCCGTTCCGGCGACATATACCGCTCGGCACTAGACAATACGAAAGCCATAGAAGCCTTAAATTGGCGGCCTAAGACGAAGTTACTTCCGGGACTAATGGCTACATATTCATATTTTTTAGGGAGGTCCGACATATGAAAGTAAAGAACGACTCTGTATATGAATACTACCTCGTGCGAGAGGATATTCTGCCTGAGGCGATAAAAAAGACCATCAGGGTAAAAGAAATATTGAGACGCCATCAGACACGGACGATTAATGAAGCAGTACAGCTCATGGATTTAAGCCGCAGTGCCTTTTACAAGTATAAAGATTACGTCTATCCGTTTCATGATTTGTCCCAAGGGCGCATCATTACCTTTTCTATTATGATCAACGACCGTCCGGGCGAACTTTCACAGGTCCTCAACATCGTAGCCGGGAATAATGCCAGTATCCTGACGATTAATCAGGGCATTCCCCTGCAGGGCTTGGCGAACGTTACCATGTCTATTGAAACGAAGAATATGAAAGTAACAGTAGAAGAGCTTATGAAGATGCTCATGAAACAACCGGGGATTAATACAGTCAAACTGATTGGGCAAACGTAAGGAGGGGTAGTATGAAACACGTTGCGATAGCGCTGCTGGGGTGCGGTACCGTAGGCAAGGGAATCGTGGATTTATTGGAAAAGAACGCCGATCTCATTGAAGAACAGCTGGATACAAAAATTACGATCAAACGGATATTGATCCGTAACCTGGCCAAATATGAACGCATGGATTTGCCGAAGTCCATTGCCTTGACGACAGAATTTTCGGATATCATCAATGACGATGACATTGAAATTGTCGTAGAAGTCATGGGCAGTGCCGATTTTGCTAAAGAATGCATTGAAGCATGCTTTAAAAAGGGGAAAAGCGTGGTCAGTGCTAATAAAGACGTCATTGCTGATTATGGGATTCCCTTGCTCAAGATGAGCCAGGAACACAATGTAGATTTTCAATTCGAAGCCAGCGTTGCCGGCGGTATTCCTATTATCCGGCCCATGTACTCGTCATTAAACAGCAACCGCATCGACCGCATTATTGGCATCCTCAATGGAACGACCAATTATATTTTGAGCAATATGACCGAACGGGGCCTTTCCTATGAAGACGTGTTACAGGAAGCACAGGATAAAGGCTATGCCGAAGCGGATCCGACAAATGATGTAAGCGGTTATGACGCAGCCCGCAAGATAGCTATCTTGGCTACGCTGGGCTTCCATTCGGCTGTAACCTTCCGTGATGTAGCTGTAGAAGGGATTGAAAGAATCACGCAGGAAGATATTAGCCATGCTGAAGAGATGGGCTATGCAGTCAAACTGCTGGCTATTGCCACCCAGTCAGACGATGGCATTTCTCTTTCCGTGCACCCGGCTTTCATTCCTAAGCAGCATCCGCTGGCAAACGTCAGTGGTGCTTATAATGCTATTTATGTGCGCGGCAACGGTGTAGGCGATGTCATGTTCTACGGCCAGGGAGCCGGAGCGTTCCCGACGGCCAGCGCTGTACTTAGCGATGTCATGAATGTAATCCTCCATACGAATCTGACCATCACGGGCAAACGGGGCTACGTCTGGCACCAGGTACCGCTAGTGGACCCGAGCCATATTGAAGCTCCCTATTATTTGCGTATCATCGTAGACAATGCACCTGGTGTGCTCTCGAGTATTGCCGGCATTTTTGCAGAAAATGGTATCAGTATCCGGTCGCTGATCCAAAAGGATGAAACCAAAGAGGTTGCAGAAATCGTACTTCTTATCGATTCCTCAGCAGATGGGCTGGTGCGTGACGCCTTGCAGAGAATGACAGGGCTGTCCTGCGTCCGCCGTATTGCCAATGCAATACGAGTTATTGAAATATAAAGGGGAATGTCATGATACAGAAGGTACACGTAAAGGTTCCGGCTACTTCCGCTAATATGGGGTCCGGATTTGATGCTGTCGGCATTGCGCTGACATTATACAATGAAATTATTTTTGAAGAAACACCGGCAGGTACAGGCCTGACTATTGAAATCAAAGGCTTGGGCCAGGATACCATACCGCTGGATCCTAAAAAGAATATGGTAACAGAAGCCATGGAAATGGTAGCCAAGCGGAATGGCCAGGCTTTGCCGCCGGGCCACGTGACACTGATCAACCGGATTCCACCGGCCCGCGGAATGGGCAGCAGTTCTGCTGCGCTCGTAGGCGGTATCATGGTTGGTGATGCCCTGACGGGACGGAAACTGAAGCAGGAAGATGTACTGGTTATTGCCAGCCAGCTGGAAGGCCATCCCGATAATGTGGCACCAGCTACGTATGGCGGCCTTACCTCGTCTATTGTGCTCACCGATACGGCGTTGACTAATTCCATTCCTGTAGGGAACGAACTGTCTTTTATTACGGTCAGTCCGGAAATCGAAGTCTCTACAGAAGATGCGCGCCAGGCGTTGCCAGGCAACATTGATTATCGTAGTGCCGTGTTTAACGTGAGCCGTGTGAGCTTCCTCTTATCGTCCTTCTTTACGAAACGGTATGACAGGCTCCAATACAGCTTGCAGGATAAGCTTCACGTACCTTACAGGATCAAGCTTATTCCGGCTGGTCAGGAAGTACTCGACGCTGCCGTGGCAGCTGGCGCCCTGGGTTCGACAATCAGCGGCTCCGGTTCTACACTCATTGCCTTTGCAACGGAACGGGAACGGGAAATCGAAGAAGCCATGATCGAAACCTTTGCCGCCCACGGTATTTCTTCCTTTGGACATATCTTAAAAGCGGATAATACGGGTGCTGTGTATATCGATTAAACGATGTGCGGCCTTGCTGTGCCGGTTAGGCAGTAGCGGGCCGCTTTCTGTCTTTTTGCGAGGAGAAAACGATTGCTATGATTCAGGATATATATCCCCACGTCTATCATAATGAATTTACGCCTGTTCCCTATGGACCGGGCAGTGTAGTCTTAGCCTATGAAGAGCGCGGCGTATTGGCTCGCTTTCAAGACGGGACACTGATCCTGCCCAAGGCGGAAGAGCTCCCTTTCTTAGGCGAAGAAGATGTCATCTGGCTGTTCCGCCTCGATGAGCAAAACTTCTTTTTGTCCCGCCAGTCTGTGCCCGAAGGGGATGGGTTCACGTACGTCTCGATCCGGCACATGCGCATGGCCCGGCCCCGCTCTCTGGCGTTTGCCGCAGTTACAGGCCTTTCCCTGTGCGGCTGGTACCATAAACACCGCTTGTGTGGTTCCTGTGGCCGGCCGCTGGTTGCCAGTACGAAGGAGCGTATGCTCTATTGCCCGGAGTGCCAGATTATGAACTATCCGAGGATTAATCCGGCTGTTATCGTTGGCGTACGCCATGATGACGCCTTGCTTGTATCTGTATATGCCGGACGGGAATATAAAAATACGGCTCTCTTGGCAGGTTTTGCCGAAATAGGGGAGACCATTGAAGAAACGGTACACCGCGAAGTTATGGAAGAGGTCGGCATTCATGTAAAGAACCTGACCTTTTATAAGAGCCAGCCCTGGTGTTTTACGGATACGCTTCTCTTTGGCTTTTTCTGCGATCTCGATGGCAAGGCCGACCTGCACGTCGACCACAGTGAATTGGCGACGGCCCAGTGGCTGCAGCGGCAAGACCTGCCGGATGACCGGGAACACACGAGCCTGACCATGGAAATGATAACCCTCTTTAAGCAGGGCAAGGCTTGAGACATAGGAAGATAAGCCTTTTCAAGGTATTTGACACGCTTTGAAACGAGTCCGCATACATTGACAAGGCCTTTTAAAGTTGCTAAAATGAAGAACATAGTAAAAATAGCGATGAGCGGAAGAAGTATTGTCTGCGTGTGGCAGAGAGATGCCGGTTAGCTGAAAAGGCATTCGCAGGCGGCAATACGGGTCACCCGGGAGCTGGCAGGAAGAAGAACTTGCCCGTCTGACAGGCGTTAACTGTAGAATGAAGAGGCCCGGCCTACGGCCGTGGCAATTTAGGTGGTACCGCGGAAGAGCAGCGTTCTTTCGTCCTAACAAGGATGAAAGAACGCTTTTTATTTTTACTTTTTAGGAGGTCCTGCACATGGAGTGGAACAAAGAAAGTCTGGGTACGTATGCACCAAATGATATAGAAATGAATTGGTATTCCTTTTGGGAAAAAAACGGGTATTTTCATCAGGATCCTGATCCGTCACGTAAGCCCTTTAGCATTGTCATGCCGCCACCGAACGTAACGGGGCAGCTGCACATGGGCCATGCCCTCGATAACACGCTGCAGGATATCCTCGTCCGTTTCAAACGAATGGAGGGCTATAATGTTGCCTGGATTCCCGGGTCAGACCATGCAGGCATTGCGACGCAGGTAAAAGTAGAACAGCAGCTGGCCAAAGAAGAAGGAAAAACCCGTTACGACATTGGCCGTGAAGAATTTTTGAAACGTGTCTGGGCCTGGAAGGAACAGTATGGCAACCGCATTGAAACGCAGGTACGTCGCTTAGGCTCTTCCTGTGATTGGACGCGTAACCGCTTTACTATGGATGATACGTGTGCCCGGGCCGTACGTGAAGTGTTCGTTTCTCTCTATGAAAAAGGCCTCATCTATCAGGGACAGCGCATTACTAACTGGTGCCCCCACTGCAATACAGCCCTTTCGGATATCGAAGTAGATCATTCCGATGTAGCCGGCCACCTCTGGTATGTCAAATACCCCATCGTCGGTGAAGACGACTACATCATGATTGCCACAACCCGCCCGGAAACGATCATGGGTGATACGGCTGTTGCCGTGAATCCGCAAGATACGCGCCTGGCTAAATATATTGGTAAAAAAGTTATTGTGCCGCTCGTAGACCGGGAGGTAGAAATCATTGGTGATGATTACGTCGACCTCGAATTCGGCACGGGCGCCGTTAAGATTACGCCGGCCCACGACCCGAATGACTTTGAAATGGGCGAACGCCATCACCTGGAAGCAATCATGATCATGAATCTTGACGGTACCATGAATGCCAAGGCTGGTGCCAAATACGAAGGCATGACGCGTGAAGATTGCCGCAAAGCCGTCGTGGCAGACCTGCAGGATTTAGGCCTCCTCGATCATATTGAAGAATTAACCCATGCTGTAGGCCATTGTTCGCGCTGCAAAACGATTATCGAACCGTTTTCGACCAAGCAGTGGTTCGTCAAGATGGGTCCCCTCACGAAGGCTGCTATCGATGCCGTACAGGATGGCAAGACGAAATTCGTGCCCGACCGCTTTAGCAAGACTTACAATCACTGGATGGAAAATGTCCATGACTGGTGCATTAGCCGCCAGCTCTGGTGGGGCCATCAGATTCCGGCCTGGTACTGCGATGACTGCGGCCAGACGTCGGTCAGCCGGGAAGATATTACGGAATGCCAGCATTGCCACAGCACACACATCCACCGCGATCCGGACGTCCTCGATACGTGGTTCAGCTCAGCCCTCTGGCCTTTTTCGACTATGGGGTGGCCAGAAAAAACTGCCGATATCCAGCAGTTCTTCCCGACGAGCGTCCTCGTTACAGGCTATGATATAATCTTCTTCTGGGTTGCCCGCATGATGTTCATGACCTGTGAATTCATGAAGGATATTCCCTTTGAACACGTCTTTATTCATGGCCTCGTCCGTGACAGCCAGGGCCGCAAGATGAGTAAATCCCTGGGCAACGGTATTGATCCCCTCGGCGTGTGCGAAGAATACGGTGCTGATGCCCTGCGCTTTACGCTGGTAACGGGCAATACACCGGGCAACGATATGCGTTTTTACATGGAACGGGTTGAAGCAAACCGTAACTTTGCCAATAAGATTTGGAACGCATCGAAGTTCGTCATCATGAACCTCACCGATTATGATCCGGACTTCGTACCGACGGCCGACGATCTCACGCTGGCTGACCGCTGGATCCTCACAGCCTTTAATCAGACCGTTCGTCAGGTGACGGAAAACCTCGATAAATTTGAATTAGGCGATGCTGCCGACGAAGTATACGAATTCATTTGGAATCTCTACTGCGACTGGTATATCGAGCTGGCAAAACAGCGCCTCTATAAATCAGATGATCAGAAAAGCCGTCAGACTGTCCAGTACGTTCTCGTCTACGTTCTCACCCATACGCTGGAAATGCTCCATCCCTTTATGCCCTTCGTGACAGAACATCTCTGGCAGCATCTGCCGCACGAAGGGAAGAGCATCATCGTCGCTCCCTGGCCTAAGGAACAGGAAAACCAGGAATTCCCGGCTGATGCGGCCGTCATGAACGTTCTCATGGACGCTATTAAAGGCATCCGTAACATGCGTGCCGAATCGAACGTACCCATGGGCAAGAAGGCCCCGGTCATCATGGTACCGGCCGATGAAAAAATGGCAGCTAACCTGCGGCAGTACGAAAGCTATTTCCACACGCTGGCCTTTGCCGACCAGGTTATTCTCCTCGATCCGTCGGCACCGAAGCCGGAAAATGCCGTCGTAACGGTAGTACCGGGCATCGAAGTCTACCTGCAGCTGAAAGATCTCATCGACGTAGAAAAAGAAACGGCCCGCATTGAAAAAGAACAGGCTAAGCTTCAGAAGGAAATCGACCGCCTGTCAAAGAAACTGGGCAACGAAGGCTTCCTGGCCAAAGCACCGGCGCAGGTCGTTGAAAAAGAACGGGCTAAACTGGCAGATTATACGGATAAAATGGCAGCCCTTACCAAACGGATGGCTGACCTGAAGAATTTATAAGGTGATACTATGACGTACGAAGAAGCGGTGTATTATTTGGAACATGCCAGTGCCTTTGGCATCCAGCTGGGATTGGGCCGTATGGAACGGCTTCTGGCGCGGCTCCATAATCCTCAGGACCGGTACAAGACGATCCACGTGACCGGTACCAATGGCAAGGGCTCTGTGACGGCGATGATTGCCAGTGCCCTCCATCAGGCCGGCTTTCGTACAGGCCGCTATACGTCGCCCCACCTGGAAGAATACACGGAACGGATCTGCGTAGACGAAGGAGCAATTTCCCGGACTGACTTTGCAGAAGCCGTAGCCGTCGTATCTCACGAGGTAGAAGCTATTGTTGCCGCTGGCGGCGAACGGCCGACGGAATTTGAAATGCTTACAGCAGCGGCCTTTTGGTATTTTGCCAAGGCCCGTGTAGACTATGCCGTTATCGAAGTCGGCTTAGGCGGTCTTCTGGACTCGACGAACGTCATTACGCCTGTCGTCTCGGTCATTACCAACGTGGCCATGGATCACATGAAGTACTGCGGTAATACGCTTGAAGAAATTGCTGCCCAGAAGGCGGGCATCATCAAAGCCGGCGTTCCTGTAGTAACGACGGCCGAAAAGCCGGGCCTTTCCGTCATCGCGGCGACAGCCTATGAAAAGCATAGCCGTCTTTATGCCCTGGGGCACAGCTTCACGATTAAGGCAGCCGCGCCGCCTGATGTTCAAGGCCAGGTGTTGACTTTGCAGGAGCATACGGGCCGGGGCCGGGCGCTGACGGTGGATCTGCCGCTTTTGGGCGAACACCAGCAGAAAAATTGCGCCGCTGCTCTCATGGCACTGCTCCTCGTAGCGCGGCAGGAAAAACGCCTGACGAAGACAGCCATTGCAGCCGGCATTCACCAAGTGCGCTGGCCCGGCCGTTTTCAGGTCCTCAAGGCAGGGGAGCAGGATATCGTCATCGATGGTGCCCATAACCCGGCCGGTATCGATACCTTTTGCCGGACCTATGAGCAGGTTTTTGGTACGCGTGAGCGCCTATTTCTCTTTTCCGTATTGGCCGACAAGGATTATACGCAGATGGTACACACCTTGTTCCGTCCTGACGATTATGTCATTTGCGCGCCGGCACCGACGCCACGCAGTGCCGATCCCCGGGAGATTGCCCGCATCCTGCCCTGCCGGGCAGACTGGGCCTCCAGCTTGGAGTCGGCCTTGGACCAGGCCCTGCAGGCTGTGCAGCCTGCTCAGGTCTTATGTATCGTCGGCTCCTTGTACATCCAGGGAGAGGTGCGCCGCCATTTACGGGATTCCTGGCACGTCACACTGTAATCTGTTCCTTTATACAACAACGATTTCCATGTGTTTGGGGAATCGTTGTTGTATTTTTTATCTGTGAAATTTCGGTTGCAAAACGGAGATGCTTATTGTAAGATTAATAAGATAGCATAGGTTGTGCAAAACAGAACAAACTTTACCAGTTACGGCCCCGGAGGGAACAGGATGATCCTGCACAGTACTGGGGGACCGGACGGATAAAAGACGCATTCGAACACGTACATTCGGAGGAACGAACTTGTGATACATTTTACGGCTCTCTTACCAACAGCTCGTAGTTCTCAGGAAAAAGCACGCATACACGTCGTGTATGCGCTTTTGGGGACGGTATTTTTTATGCCGTTGCAGTTGTTTGTCATGGAAGCCTTCTTTTTGGCGGCCTTATTGCTGGCGGCCCGCTATGTTTGGCGCTATGATCTGCCGGACCGTACGCGGCCTATCTTTTTTGTGCCGGCCGCTGCCTTTGCTGTCGTTTCCCTGCTTTCCTTGGCAGGGTCGCCACGGCTCATCTTGGGCCTGGCCTTTTATGCGTTTACAGTACTGCAATATTTCCTGCTTTTCTGTCTGCTGCAGCAGTTTGTCCGCGGCGAGACCGAACGGAAGCTGCTCGTCTATGGGCTGCTCCTCAGTACGGCCTTAGTTGCCCTCTATGGCTTTTATCAGTACGCTCATATGCTGACCCTGCGGGAAGAAGAGTGGGTTGATAATTCGGCCTTTCCGCTGTTGCGCCGCCGCATGTATTCTACGTTATATAATCCGAATTTGCTTTCGGCCTATTTGCTCATGGTTATGAGTGTTGCCGGGGCTCTGGTCATCCGTTGGTGGGGCCGGTGGAAACAGGCGGCACCTTTCGTCCTGTTGTTGGCAGCGCTTACGTTGTGTTTGGTCCTTACGTATTCTCGGGGTGCCTGGATCAGTGCCTGTGCGCTCATCTTTTTCTTTGGCCTCGTGTGGGACAAGCGGCTTTGGCTGTCTTTTTTGGTCATTCCGTTAGTGCTGGCTTTCCATCATGGCGGTGTTACGCGGCGTCTGCTTTCTATTTTTACCCAAAGCGCAGCTGACACCTCTGTATCTATGCGCATGGATATGTGGCTGGCTGCCTTGCAGATGACAGCTGATCACCCGCTCCTGGGTATTGGCTGGGGCGCCTTTAAATACGTCTATCCTGTATACAATGAACTGATTCAGGAAGCCGGTATTACTATCTTCCACGCCCATAATATGTATTTGAATATCATGGCAGAAACGGGGATACTCGGATTTACTGCGTATTTTTGGCTTTATTTTGGTATCGTATGGTATGCTATTCGCTTTTTGCATAGGTACGCAGGAACCCCCTTTGACCGGGCTCTGGTTATGGCCGTAGCAGGCGCTATGCTGGCTGTAGCGGTGAGCGGCTTTAGCGACTATGACCTCTTTAGTACTCAAATATCACTTACTTTATGGCTTTTTGCGGGATTATTGACAAATACGTATGAAGAATATCGAAAGAATCAGAAAAAAAGTTTGCGAAATAATTCACAATAAGTTATAATAAGTCTTGAAATATTCACTGCTTAGTTTCACAACGTTACGTTGTTGCAAATAGTTTTATATAGTTGGGAGGCTCCACCCATGAGACAGAAAAAGGCAATATCCGATGCGGTCATTGAACGGCTGCCGTTGTATTATAGAGATTTACTGCTTCTGCAAGATGCAGGAATCGATATTATTTCTTCCGAAAAGCTGGGCGAACGCCTGGGCATTACACCGGAACAGATCCGTAAAGATCTGACTTGTTTTGGTGCCTTTGGCAAAAAAGGCGTTGGTTACTACGTGAGCGAGCTCTGTCAGCAGATTGTAGAAATCATTGGCTTGCAGCAGCACTGGAAAATCGGTATTGCCGGTATTGGCCATTTGGGCTGGGCCCTGGCTAACTATAAAACCTTTGGCCGTCTGGGGTTCCGCACGATGGGCCTCTTCGATGTAGATCATCGGATTATCGGCCAAAATGTCGGCGGTGTCGTCGTTACGCCTATTTCGGAAATGGGCGATGTCGTACGCCGGGAAAATATCCAGATCGGTATTATTACGACGCCGGCTTCTGTCGCGCAGCAGGTAGCCGACCAGATGGTGGACGCCGGGATCAAAGGGATTCTTTCTTTTGCCCCGTTACGTCTCAATGTGCCGGACCGGATTTTTGTATTCCGGGAAGACCTGTCGATTGGCCTGAGCCGTATTTCCTATTATTTGACCAACAAGCCAAAAGAATAAGAACAAAAAGTAAGCCCGAACGCAGCAGGTATACGTTGCTGTTTTCGGGCTTTTTGTCGTTTATGAAAGGGTCAGCGGCGCAGATGCAGGCTTTCTTTAAAGGCCGCTTCAGCCTGGTTTCGCGTAATGTACTCTTGTTCTGCCATGAGGGAAAGAACCGTCTTTTGCCGTTCCCGGGCAGCCTCGTAATTTTCCAGGGGATTATAATAACTAGGTGCTTGCAGCAGGCCTGCGAGCAAGGACGATTGGGCCAGGCTCAGGGCCCGTGGCTGAGCGCCGAAGTAGATATGGCTTGCTTCATAAATGCCGGTGGCGCTGGCACCAAAATACGCTGTGTTCAAGTAAATTTCCAGAATTTCGTCTTTGCTGTAATTGTGCTCGAGCAAAAAGGCCAGAATGAGTTCCTGGGCCTTGCGGGTCAGCGTCCGTTCCGGTGTAAGAAAGGTATTCTTAATGACCTGCTGGCTAATGGAGCTGCCGCCTTCTACGGTTTCACCGGACGTAAAGTTGACCAGAACGGCCCGGCCGATACCAATGGGGTCGACGGCACCGTGTTCATAAAAGCGCCGGTCTTCTGTCGCGATGACAGCTTCCTGCAATGTTTTAGGGATGTTTTGAATCGATACATACGTGGCTACTTCCCGGCGTCGTGCTTCCATAGCAGCGCGGAAGTGTAAATAAGGATAGAGTTCTTCCTTAAATGCATCCAGGGAAGAAGACGGCGCTGTTTGTTCAATTTTGCTGGCAGGCGTCTGTGGCCTTGTCTTAGGCGTGTCGGAAATGATATTCCAGGCGCTGAAGGCAGCAAAGACGACGACGAATATGAAAAGGTATTTTTTTTTCATAGTTCCTCCTGATATGGGTATATTGTATCATATGAGCAGGTGAAAAGACTAGATTTAGGCCCCGTTTCCCCTGCTGAATGGTAGAATATTTGAAAATTTTCAATTTTTTCAAACTTTTTATTCAAATTACTTGCATATTTTTGCGAGTAGTTGTATACTAACTGACGTAGACAGTTGGTCATCATATTGTTGCTTATGAAATAGAGGAGGAAACAAAAATGAGTGATATTAAAAAAATCGTATTAGCCTATTCCGGTGGTTTGGATACATCCTGCATTATTCCCTGGCTGAAGGAAAACTATCCCGGTGCAGAAGTTATTGCAGCCTGCGCTGACGTAGGACAGCCTGATGATTTTGAAGCCATTGAAAAGAAGGCTATCAAATCCGGTGCTTCCAAAGCATACATTATGGATATTAAAAAAGAATTTATGGAAGACTATGTATGGCCCTGCGTGAAAGCGGACGCTGTATATGAAGGCAAATATCTCTTGGGCACATCCTTTGCCCGGCCTTTGATTTCCAAAAAACTCGTAGAAATTGCCAAAAAAGAAGGCGCTGACGCTATTGCCCACGGCGCTACAGGCAAAGGCAACGACCAGGTACGGTTCGAACTGACGGTTAAAGCGTTGGCTCCGGAAATCAAACTGATTGCACCGTGGAGAATGTGGGATCTTAAATCCCGTGAAGATGAAATCAAATATGCGGAAGCACATAATGTGCCGGTTGATTACAAATCGGAAGAAAATCCGTATCCCTACAGCATGGACTGGAACATCTGGCATTTGAGCCACGAAGGTGATGATCTGGAAGATCCGGCAAATGCTCCGAAAGATATGGTATACATGGTTTCTACGCAGCCGGAAAAAGCACCGGATACACCGGAATATGTAGAACTGCAGTTTGAAAAAGGGATTCCTGTTGCTGTTAACGGCAAAAAGATGGATGCCCTCGAATTGATTACGGAACTGAATGCTATTGGTGCCAGAAACGGTATCGGCATTGTCGATCTCGTAGAAAACCGTCTCGTCGGTCTCAAGAGCCGTGGCATTTACGAAAATCCCGGTGGTGCTATCATCATGTATGCCCACAGAGAATTGGAATATCTGACACTCGACAGAGCTACGAACCACTTCAAAGAACATGTGGCCAACAAATATGCAGAACTCGTATATGACGGCATGTGGTTCTCGCCGCTCCGTGAAGCTCTGGCTGCGTTTGTTGACGAAACACAGAAGACCTGCACGGGTACAGTTAAATTGAAATTGTACAAAGGCAACATCATCAGCGCCGGTTCGACTTCCCCGTACTCCTTGTACAGCGAAGAATATGTCACCTTCGGCGAAGACGATGTATATGATCAGAAAGATGCCGGCGGTTTCATCAACCTCTTTGGCCTGCCGCTCACGATGCGGGCACTGATGTTGCAGAACGTCGAAAAAAAGAACAAATAAGGAGCGAATCCGAATGAAATTATGGGGCGGCCGGTTTACGAAGGCTACAGATAAAAACGTAGAAGCATTTAACGCATCGATTCAGTTCGATTGCCGTATGTATGCAGAGGATATCTGCGGCAGCATTGCCCATGCGACGATGCTGGCCCGGCAGGGCATTATTTCCGAAGCAGATAAGGATGCTATCGTTCAGGGGCTGAAGGATATTTTCGGACAGATCGAACGGGATGAATTCGACTTTTCTGTAGAGCTGGAAGACATTCATATGAATATCGAAAAGCGCCTCACCGATGCGATCGGTGAAGCTGGCAAGCGGCTTCATACGGGTCGCAGCCGTAACGATCAGGTTGCCTTAGATACGCACCTGTACGTACGGCGGGAAATTGCGGCAGTCGCCAAGCTGCTCGTACAGCTTCAGGAAAGTATCGTCAAGGCTGCAGAAAAATATAACGATGTCATCATGCCAGGCTATACGCACTTGCAGCGGGCCCAGCCGGTCCTCTTCAGTCACCACCTGATGGCCTACTTTTCCATGCTGTCCCGTGATTTCAAGCACCTGGGCTTTGCCTGGGAGCTGGCAGATATGATGCCTCTCGGTGCCGGCGCCCTGGCCGGTACGACCTATCCGCTGGATCAGCTGTACGTCGGTAAGACACTGCACTTTGGCAAGCTCTATGACAATAGTATGGACGCTGTCAGCGACCGGGATTATATTATTGCTTTCCTGGAATTTGCCGCCGTCTTGATGATGCATCTGAGCCGCTTGTCCGAGGAATTTATTCTCTGGTCGAGTTCGGAATTCAAATTTATCGAGCTCGATGATGCACATTGCACGGGTTCATCCATTATGCCACAGAAGAAGAATCCGGACATTTGCGAACTCGTACGGGGCAAGACGGGCCGCTTCTATGGCCATCTCATGGCCGTGCTAACCATGATGAAAGGCATTCCCCTGGCCTATGATAAGGACATGCAGGAAGACAAAGAAGGCGTCTTTGATGCCATTGATAACCTGAAATTTGCCCTTACCATTTATGCCGCCATGATCGATAAGATGACAGTCAATAAAGAACACATGCGCAGCGTTCTGGAAAGCGATTTCTCGAATGCTACGGATATGGCCGATTACCTGGCTAAAAAAGGGCTGCCCTTCCGGGAAGCGCATGCCGTTGTCGGCAAAGCTGTACATTATTGTATCGAACAGGGCAAAGTACTGCAGCAGCTTAGCTTAGAAGAATTGCAGCACATGAGCCCCCTCTTTGAGGCCGATATCCATCATTATCTGGATATTGAAACCTGCGTGGCCCAGCGTCAGACCTATAATGGCACGGCGCCCAGCTCCGTTGCGCGTCAGTGCACTGACGGCAAGCAGGTACTAGCTACAGAAACGGTACAAACGCAGCAATGGGATAAGGTGGTTTCCTCTGTCTATGAGTTAATCAAATAAGCAACAGGAAGAGGCCGTGCCGGAAGGTACGGCTTTTTTCTTTGCCTATACAGGCTAAAATACGTATTTACAAAATTTCTTACTAGTCACTCTAAGGGAAATAATGTATAATAAATTAGTATGATTAAAATTGAGCATTTAATGCCAGGAAAGGAGGGGCGTATCAATGACTAATGTGGTACAGACGACACTGGCAAAATCCGTGTCGTACAGCGGTATCGGTTTACATGCAGCCAATGAAGTGCATATGGTAATGCGCCCGGCCCCGGCTGATACGGGAATCGTCTTCGTCCGGACGGATTTGCCCGGCAACCCGGCTGTGCCGGCACAATTTGCCAATGTGACCAACACCATGCGGGCAACGACATTGGAGCAGGGCGATGCGAAAGTCTTTACGGTCGAACATCTGCTTTCTGCATTGAACGGCATGGCTGTAGATAACTGCATTATAGAAATGGATTCCGTAGAACCCCCTGTTGCAGACGGCAGTGGTCTTACCTTTGTGGAGCTGATCCAAAAGGCAGGGATTCAGGAATTATCTGCGCCGCGCCGTGTACTGGCCGTGCAGCACCAACACCTCGTACAGGAAGACGATAAGTTTATTGCCATTCTTCCGTATGACGGTTTCCGTATTACCTTTACATCCATCAATCCGCATCCGCTTTTGGGCGTACAGTTCCTGGATGTCGAGCTGGACAGGGAAACGTATATCCGTGAGATTGCATTTGCCCGGACGATTGCGTTTACAAAAGAACTGGCCATGCTGAAAAAACTGGGCCTGGGTAAGGGCGGTACGCTGGAAAATACGATCGTCTATGATGACACGACATGCCTTTCGAAGCTGCGTGCGGAAGATGAACTGGTGCGGCATAAAGTGCTGGATGTCATCGGCGATTTAGCTTTGCTGGGACGGCCGCTGCAGGGACACATCGTGGCTGTAAAGTCAAGCCATAAGCTAAATAACCTGCTGGCACGCAAAATCAGCGAAGAAATAAAATAAAGGGAGGAAATTGCAATGGCAATAGACAAGACATTAGAAGTAACGGATATCATGGAAATATTACCTCACCGGTATCCCATGCTGCTCGTAGACCGGATTATTGAATTGGAACCGATGAAATATGCCATCGGTATTAAAAACGCAACGTTTGACGAACTTTTCTTTCAGGGACATTTTCCCGGAAAACCGGTAATGCCCGGCGTGCTCCTGGCCGAAGCTATGGCACAGGTAGGCGGCGTCGCACTGCTCTATCCGGAAGAAAACCGGGGTCTTATTCCTTTCTTTACGGGCATTGATAAACTGCGTTTCCGTCATCCCGTCCGTCCGGGTGACCAGATCATCATGCGCGCCGATATCGTGAAGATTAAAGGCCGTATGGGCAAGGTAAAGGCCCAGTCTCATGTAGGGGATACGCTTTGCGCAGAAGGGGAATATCTCTTTGCCCTCATGCCGGGACAGGAACCAAAAAAATAAAAATAAGCCCAATTTATGAGAAAATAAGAGGTTTTAGGCGTAATTAACAGATAATAGGGCAAATATGCCTGATTTTTAAGGGTATATTCTTTTCGAGAGAGAGGGAATGTACTCATATACATTATTTATGAGCACCTGCCCGGATAGGGGCGGGCTAGCAAGGAGTGACTCTAATGACCGAGGAAAAAGAAAACATGCCGCAAAGCATGATCCATCCAACGGCTGTTATAGATCCGCAGGCAGAAATCGGTCCTGGTGTAAAAATCGGGCCTTATGCAGTGATTGGGCCGCATGTTAAAATCGGCGCAGGCACAGAAGTTATGGCACATGTAACCATTGACGGCTGGACGACAATCGGTGAAAATTGCCGGTTTTTCCCTAGCTGTTCGATCGGTTCAGAACCGCAGGACTTAAAATATCACGGAGAAAAAAGTTACCTTATCATCGGTGACCGGTCTGTATTCCGTGAATTTGTAACGGTCAGCGTAGCTACCGGTGAAGGGGAAGAAACGCGGATTGGCAATGATTGCCTGTTCCAGGCCTGCACGCACGTAGCGCACAACTGTGTCGTAGGTAATCACGTAATCATGAGTAACTGTGCCGGCCTGGCCGGTCACGTAACCGTAGAAGACCGCGTGGTTATCGGTGGTATTGCCGGCGTACACCAGTTTGTCAAAGTGGGTCGAAACAGCATGATTGGCGGCCTGGCCAAGGTAGTGCAGGATATTCCGCCGTATGTCATTGCTGATGGGCAGCCAGCCCGTGTCATTGGTCTGAACAGTGTGGGACTTTCCCGTGCCGGTATGTCCGATGAAGTTCGTCGTGAATTAAAAAAGGCATTTCGCATTTTGTACCGTTCCGGTCTCAATCTGGGACAGGCTATTTCGGAAATGGAACAAGAGCTGGACAGCTATGAAGAAGTCGAACATCTTCTGCGCTTCCTGCGCAATGCTGAACGTGGCATTATGAGAGGCACGAAGGATTGATGTGCGTATGAAGGGGAGGTGAGGCTCGGCCTTGCCGCCCTTTTTTTATGTGAATCGTTCTTATATTAATGACATGATCGGCTGTTTTTTGGTATAATAAAGTGATTGTTTGTAAATTCAAGGTAAGCATACCTGTGTAATAAAGGTGATCGTACATGGAAAAAGTTGGCTTATTGGCCGGTATTGGCAATCTGCCTGTAGAATTCATGCGGGCAGCTAAACAAAGCGGCCATGAAGTGGTGGTCATTGCCGTCGTTGAGGATGTAGCGCCGGAATTAGCGGCGGAAGCAGATGTATACTATGAAATCAATGTGGCCAAGCTGAATAAGATCATTAAGACCTTGCTGAAACACGATATATCCAAGGTGACCATGATCGGCAAGGTAACCAAAGAAATTCTCTTTAAAGGATTGAAGATGCCTGATTTGCGGGCCCTGAAGCTGCTCAACCGGCTACGTAACCGCAAAGATGACACGATCATGCTGGCCATTGTGGATGAATTGGCAAAGGATGGCATTGAAGTCGTCGATCAGACCTTGTATTTGAAACCCCTCATGCCGGCACCGGGCGTACTGACCAAACGGCAGCCTACAGAAGCCGAGGCTGATGATATCCGCTTTGGCTTTGCTACGGCAAAAGCCATTGGCGGTATGGACATCGGACAGACCGTCGTCGTCCGCCATAAGGCCGTCATGGCTGTAGAGGCTATTGAAGGTACCGATGCCTGTATCCGCCGCGGCGGTGCCTTAGGCCGGAAGGAATCGGTTGTCGTCAAGGTGGCCAAACCCAATCAGGACCTGCGCTTTGACGTGCCGGCAGTCGGCATGACAACGCTAGAAAGCATGATTGAAAGTAATTGCAATGTCCTGGCTGTAGAAGCCGGGCGCACGCTGTTCGTTGAACAGGCACAAGTATTGGCAGCGGCAGATGCACATCATATCTGCATTTGTGCTGTCGATCAGACGTTTTAAGGAGTATTCATGAAAATTATGTTTTCAGCCGGCGAAGCCTCTGGCGATATGCACGGAGCAAATCTGGCCAGGGCCTTAAAAGCGCTGGATCCGGAAATTGAACTGCTCGGCATGGGTGGCAGCCAGATGGCACAAGCAGGCGTGCGAATCGTATATGACATCAATAATCTGGGATTTATCGGCGTTGGCGAAATCTTGCGTAAGATCCCTTTCTTTTTTCGCCTGCGCACACAGCTGCTGCAGGTGATGCAAGAGGAGAAACCGGATGTATTGGTCTGTATTGATTATCCCGGCTTTAATATGAGGCTCATCGAAAAGGCCCGGGCGGCAGGTATCCGTGTCGTTTACTATATTTTGCCGACAATCTGGGCCTGGCATAAGAGCCGTGGCAAGGTGATTGCCGAGCATACGGACCTGGCCATTTCTCTTTTTCCCTTTGAGGCCAAGCTGTATGAAGAACTGGGCGCCCGGGTTGCGTATGCCGGCCACCCGCTTCTCGATGTAGTACACCCGGAAATGACCAAAGACGAGGCACTGCAGGCCTTTGGCCTCGATGCGGCGAAGCAGACGATTCTCTTGATGCCGGGCAGCCGCCTGCAGGAAGTACGCGGCTTGCTGCCGGTCATGCTGGCGGCAGTCAAAGAAATTACGGCGCAAAGGGATGGAGTCCAGTTTCTCATTCCCCGGGCCTCGACTATCGAGGAGTCCGTGTTGCAGGAGCTGATTCCGGCGGAGCTGGAAAACGTTCATGTTGCATCAGGCCATGTATATGATATGATGAACATCAGTACCGCTGCCGTCGCTGCATCAGGAACGGCAACCCTGGAAACGGCACTCATGGGCTTGCCGACCCTGCTTATTTACCGCGTTAGCTCCCTTACGTACTGGCTGTCCAAAATCCTGGTACACATTCAAAGTATTGGCCTGCCTAATATCATCATGGGGCACCGCATTATGCCGGAGCTCTGGCAGGATGAAGTCACACCGGAAGCCATTGCTGCCGATATGGTGACCCTCCTGACGGATAAACAGGCTTGGCAGGAGCGCCACGAGGCTATGCTTTCCGTGCGCAAGGAAATGGGAGAACCCGGGGCTGTCCGGCGTACAGCAGAGATCATTTTACAATTTGCTAAGGAGAACCATTCTGCATGAAGCGATATAACAGCTGGCAAGGCTACAAAAGATTACTGCGTTTCATTTTGCCATATAAGAAACGCTTAGTCGTTGCCGTCATATGCATGGCCTTTTCGGGCGCGAGCAACGTCGTCGTCCCGTGGCTGATCAAGGACGTCATCGACAAGGTCTTGGCTAACAAAGATATTTACACACTGAACCTGATTGTCATTGGCATTCTGGCACTCTTTTTTGCCAGGGGCTTCTTCTACTTTGGCGAACGCTATTTGATGAGCTATGTCGGCCAGAAAATAGTTAACGATATCCGCGAAGCCCTGTACCGGCATTTACAAAAATTATCCCTGTCATACTTTGATAAGCGTAAGACTGGGAATATCATGAGTAACTTGACCAATGACGTCACGGCCTTACAGACGGCCATTGCCGGGAATCTCATTTCCTTTGTTCAGGAAGCAGTTATCCTTATCGGTTCCTTAGGGTCTATGCTGCTCTTGTACTGGAAACTGACTCTTTTGACACTGGTCATCGTGCCGCTCGTGGTCTTTACCATCCGTTTCTTCGGTAGCCGCCTGCGCGGTGCCGGTCATCGCGTACAAGGGAAAATGGCCGATATTACAGCCCTCCTAGAGGAATCTGTTTCAGGTATCCGCATCATTCGTTCCTTCAACCGTGAAGAGTTTGAAATCGAACGCTTCATGGAACAGAATGACAGCAACTTCTGGGCCCTCATGTCGACTGTGCGCCTGACAGCACTCCTGACGCCGTTTATCCAGTTCTTTGCAGCCATTGCTGTGACTGCCATCATCTGGTATGGCGGCATGAGTGTTATTGATGGCGAAATGACAGCAGGCTCCCTTATTGCCTTCCTGATTTATGCTATCAACCTGGCAAACCCGGTTCGCCGGATTAGCGAAATTTACGGCGATATCCAGAAATCTCTGGCTGCTGCAGACCGCGTATTTGAAACACTTGATACGGAACCGGACGTTAAGGAAAAACCGGACGCGATTGAACTGCCAAAAGTGCAGGGGGAAATTTGCTTTAATCACGTCGATTTTTCTTACGATGAGGATCACCCGGCCCTGATCGACTTCAACCTGGACGTCAAGCCCGGCGAAGTCGTTGCCCTCGTGGGTCCGAGCGGTGCCGGCAAATCGACGGTTACAAACCTGTTGCCGCGTTTTTATGACGTCACCGACGGTAGTATTACTATTGATGGCACAGATATTCGCGACGTTACCTTCTCGTCCCTGCGCCAGCAGATTGGCCTGGTACCGCAGGAAACGATGCTCTTTAATGCCAGCATCCGGGAAAATATCCTGTATGGACGCCTGGACGCGACGGATGAGGAAATCGAACTGGCTGCTAAGGCTGCCAACGCAGAAGAATTTATTCTGCAGCTGCCCCAAGGCTACGATACCCTCGTAGGCGACCGGGGCAACTCCCTGTCCGGCGGTCAGCGCCAGCGTATTGCTATTGCCCGGGCCATTTTAAAAGATCCGCGCATTTTGATTCTCGACGAAGCCACGTCGGCTCTCGATACGGAATCGGAAAAAATCGTTCAGGTGGCACTGGAACGGCTTATGGAAGGCCGTACATCTATCGCCATTGCCCACCGCCTGAGCACGATTCGCGATGCAGACAAGATCGTCGTTATCGATCATGGCCGTATCGTTGAAGAAGGTACGCATACAGAACTGCTGAATAAAGGCGGCCTGTATGCCCATTTACATGCTGTACAGTTTAATGAAAAAGCGGAAGGTTAAATTCTATGTTAAATCGCTTGCGTGTCAAATCGATGTACTGGCTCTATAATTTTTTGCTTCTCATGTATTGGGCCTCTCTCATCCCTGTGCTGATTTACAGGCTCATACATGAAGAAGGATTTTATCAGCGCATCAAGCAGAGTATCGGTTTTTTACCGGATGAACTGAAGAAAAAAATATCAGACCGCCAGGCTATTTGGGTGCACGCGGCGTCTGTAGGGGAAATTGTCGCAGCCAGTCCTATCGTGCGGGAAATGCGGCGGGAACACCCGCAGGAAGTGATTATCGTTTCTGTCGTTACGGCAACAGGCTTTCGCATGGCCCACAAGATTATTGACGGTGCTGATGGGATCCTGTATTTTCCCTTGGATTTACCGTATCTGACAGGACGCATCTTGAATATTATCAAACCGAAAATCATCGTCCTCGTAGAAACGGAGATCTGGCCTAACTTCCTGCGCATTGCCGATAAGAAAAAAATCCCCATCATGATGATGAACGGCCGCATTAGCCAGCGCAGTGTTTCCCGCTACCGGCTGATAACCTTCTTTACCCGCCATGTCCTCTCGTCGATCCGGATTTTTTGTATGCAGAGCCGGATTGATGCGCAGTATATTATCGATATTGGTGCCGATCCCAATAAAGTCATCGTAACGGGGAATACCAAGTACGACCAGACCTATGGCATCGTCACGCCGGAAGAAAAGAAACGCTTTTTGTCAGAGCTCGGTTTTGCAGAAGAGGATTACCCCATTATGATTGCCGGGAGTACGCATAAAGGTGAAAATGGTTCGGTTTATAAGGCCTTCTTTGAAATACGGAAAAAGCACCCCCGGGCCCGTCTGATTATTGCGCCCCGGTATATTTACCAGTCTGACCCCATTCGCGATGAAGGCCGTAAGTTTGGTTTTACCATGGTCAAACGGAGTGAAATGCAGGCTGGTAAAGTAAAGGAAGAACACTATGACGGTGTGATTCTCGATACTATCGGCGAACTGGGCCGCGTGTACAGCTTAGGAGACCTGGTCTTTGTCGGCGGCAGTCTGGCCCACGTCGGCGGTCACAATATTTTGGAGCCGGCGGCTCATGCCAAACCGATTGTCGTAGGCCCGAATATGTTCAATTTTGTAGAAATCTACGACCTGCTCAGCAGTCGCGGTGCCTGCGTTATGGTTAAGAATGAAGACGAATTCATTCAAACCTGTGTCAATATCGTAGATGACCGCCAGCTGGCCGAAAGCATGCGCCGCCACTGCATTGAAATCGTGCAGGAAAACCAAGGGGCTACGCGCCGTAATCTGGCAGAATTACAAAAAATACTGGATGAACTCCACCTTTGGAGATGAACACATGTCTTTTTATACTAAGCTTGCCACGTATATAACGTATCTCATGGAAGACCGTTCCCATAGCCTGGCAGACCAGCCCGTACTAGCCCTGCTCAAAGGCTTGTCGGCTGTTTATCGCTACGGTGTCGTACGGCGCTTTACAGCGTACGCACGTCATCCGGAACGGCAGGCCCATTTGGCGGCGAAAGTCATCAGCCTGGGCAATATTACGGCCGGTGGTACGGGAAAGACCCCGACGGCTTGTATGCTGGCCCGGTGGCTTCAAAGTCAAGGCTATCGTGTGGCCCTTCTCAACCGGGGCTACCGCTCGGCAGCCGAGCATGGCGCAGCCATCATGTCTGATGGAAAAGACGTACTCCTTAGTGCCCAAGAAGGCGGCGATGAAGCGTTGCTCCTGGCCCGCAGCCTGCCGGGAATACCGGTTCTCGTCGGCCGGGAACGGGCACAGACGGGACAACTGGCTATCGACAGATTTCACAGCCAGGTCCTGCTTCTCGATGATGCCTTTCAGCATTGGCAACTGGCCCGCGATTTAGATATTGTCCTTATTGATGCTACCAATCCGTTTGGCAATGGGCAGCTCCTGCCACGGGGCATCTTGCGGGAACCCTTATCTCATCTTGCCCGGGCTGGTTTTTTTATCATCACGAAGGCAGATCAGCGGACGGAAGCAGACAAACAGGCTATTTATGCTGCCCTGACGCGCTATAACAGCACCGCGCCTATAGCAGAAGCGGTGCACCGGCCTGCGTGGTGCGTATCGTTTGCCGCATGGTACGAAGCGCAGACGGACCGCCAGATGTGTGAGCAGCTGCCGCATCAGGCAGTCATCGCTGTGTCGGCTTTGGGGAATCCGGCTTCCTTTGAAGCGACGGTAACCGCCTGCGGCTATACACTGGCAGGAAATTTACGGTATGACGATCATCATCAATATACGAATGACGATCTTTCTGTTATGATACAGATGGCGGCAGAAAAAAAAGCCGTTCTGGTTACGACGGAAAAGGATGCTGTCAAATTGCCGGCATCGTTCATTTTACAGCACGACGTGCCTCTTTGGGTACTGGGCATAGAAATAGTGATTGAAAAAGGTAAAGAGGAACTGCAGAACGTGATTCTGCAGCATATAGGAGGATAAGAACTTATGAATTTCGTATGTATTATCCCGGCACGATATGCCTCCACGCGGCTGCCGGGCAAACCGCTGGCTGATATTGCCGGCAAGCCACTGATCCAGCGTGTATATGAACAAGCCGCCAAGGCGGATAAATTGTCATCTGTCGTCGTAGCTGTCGATAATCCTAAAGTATATGATGTCGTCGTCTCCTTTGGCGGCCATGCAGTCATGACGCGGGAAGACCATGCGAATGGCACGGATCGGTTGGCTGAAGCCGTAGGCCATTATCCCGAAGCCGACGTCATTGTCAATGTGCAGGGCGATGAACCACTCATTACACCGGAAGTCATCAATGCACTCTGCCAGGTCTTTGAAGAGGATCCGCAGCTGACCATGGCTACAGTGGCTACGCCCCTGCAGGAAGAAGAATATGACGATGCCAGTGCCGTCAAGGTAGTCATGAATAAGAGACAGGAAGCCATGTATTTCTCCCGTTCCCTCATTCCGTACCCGCGGCATCCCTTCCACGATCAAATCCGGCCATACAAGCATATCGGCATTTATGCGTATCGCCGCGATTTCCTGCTCCAATATGCCAATATGGCACAAACACCGGCAGAAGAAGTGGAATCGCTGGAACAGTTGCGCGTTTTGGAAAATGGCTATAAGATTAAAGTTATTACGACAGAGCAACAATTTATCGGCATTGATACGCCGGAAGATCTGGAACATATACGATCGTATTTTGCAAAGGAGCAGCAGGCATGAAACAAGTACAAGCAGGCAGTTTGCACGTAGGCGGCGATGGCAAGTTGTTCGTCATGGCAGGCCCGTGCGTTATTGAAGATCCGGACCGTATTTTAAAAATCGGCCAGGAAATGAAAGCTATTTGTGGCCGGTTGGGCCTTCCCTATATTTTTAAGGCGTCCTTTGATAAGGCGAACCGGTCCAGCTGGAAATCTTTCCGTGGCCCGGGACTCAAGCGGGGGCTGGAAATTCTTCGCGATGTGAAAAAAGAATTGCAGGTTCCTGTTGTCAGTGATATCCATGATGTATCCCAGGTAGCCCCGGCAGCAGAAGTACTGGATGTCCTGCAGATACCGGCTTTTTTGTGCCGTCAGACAGACCTGCTGCAGGAAGCTGCTAAAACGGGAAAATGCATTAATGTAAAAAAAGGGCAATTCATGGCGCCGGAAGATATGAAAAATGTAGCAGAAAAAATCTCCCACGAAGGGAATGAAAATATCATTCTGACAGAACGGGGCGTTTCCCTGGGCTACCATAATCTGGTTGTTGATATGCGGGCATTTCCCATTATGCGCAGCTTTGGCTACCCCGTCGTCTTTGATGCGACCCACAGCGTACAGCTGCCCAGCGGTGCCGGTACGAGTTCCTCCGGCCAGCGTCAATTTATTGGCAACCTGGCCAGAGCCGCAGCCGGTTCCGGTATTGATGGCGTATTCATGGAAGTACATGACAACCCGGAAGAAGCCTTGTGTGATGGTCCCAACATGCTCTACCTTTCCCAGGTAGAAGCGGTGTTGCGGGATATGGCAGCTATTAAGGCGATTACCGATCAAAGTGTTTCAACGGCAACGAAATAATTGCAGAGGTGAATGGAAATGGATATTTTAGCAGAAGCAAGAGACGTATTGTTACAGGAAGCAAAAGGCATTGAAAATCTGATTCCCAGCTTAGACCAGAGTTTTGTCAATGCAGTCAATATGATTTTGGACTCTAAGGGACGTGTCATCGTTACGGGCATGGGCAAATCGGGGCACATTGCCCGGAAGGTTTCGGCAACCTTGTCGAGTACAGGGACACCGTCTATTTTTCTCCACCCGGCTGAAGCCATTCACGGCGATCTCGGCATGGTAACGGGCGATGATGTTGTCCTGGCCTTTTCTAAGAGCGGTGAAACGACAGAAGTATTGAATATTCTGCCCAGTTTGAAACGTATTGGTGCTAAGGTTATCGCCATCGTCGGTGAACATAATTCGACACTGGCGAAAAACTCGGATGTCGTTCTCGACGTGTTAGTAGAAAAAGAAGCCTGCCCGCTGGGCCTGGCCCCGACGACGAGCACGACCGTTTCCCTGGCCTTAGGCGATGCCTTGGCCGTTGTCTTGCTTTCGTGCCACCATTTCACAAAAGACCAGTTTGCCATTTTCCATCCCGGTGGCGCTTTGGGCCGCAAATTGCTCCTCACGGTTGCTGATGTCATGCATAAGGGCAATGATAATCCGGTTATCAGCGCTGACAGTACGGTACAGGATGCCCTCTTCATGATGACTGAAAAAGGATTGGGCGCTGTTTCCGTCGTCGATAGTGAAGGTGTATTAGTCGGACTCGTGACCGATGGCGATGTACGCCGTGGTCTTGAAACCGGCTCTAACTTCCTGCAGTGGCCTGTTGATGCTATGATGACCAAGAGCCCGCGTCTCATTACGAGCGATAAGCTGGCTGCAGAAGCTATGCACATTATGGAAAAGAATCAGCCCCGCCCGATTACGGTACTGCCCGTTATCGATCAGGATAATAAGGCTGTCGGCATGATTCATTTGACTGATTTGCTGCGTCAGGGAGTGGTCTGATGAGACATGTAAAAACGATCAAATTGCTGGCTCTCGATGTCGACGGCGTTTTGACCGATGGTGTTATTTATTATGGCCCTTCCGGCGATGCATTAAAGGGCTTTTCTGCCCGCGATGGCATGGGGATTACCCTGGCCCGTATGGCTGGTCTCAAAACGGCTGTTATTACAGGCCGCCGTTCTCCTATGGTAGAACAGCGGGCTAAGGATTTACACATAGATTATGTCGTCCAGGAGGTACAAAATAAGCTTACAGCATTACAGCAGATTTGTGCGGACCTGGGGATTTCCTTGTCAGACGTTTGTTATATGGGGGATGATTTGAATGATTTGCCCCTCATTCAGTCTGTCGGATTTAGTGCAGCACCACTCGATGCCTGTGAAGAGGTACGGCAGGAAGCTGCTTTTGTATCGGCGTTTAGAGGCGGTCATGGTGCACTGCGTGAACTGGTTGAATATATTTTAAAAAATCAAAACGTTTGGGAGACCATCTTACAGCACTTTCAGTCTGGCCAGGCTGAATATAAACAGTAAGAGAAAGGGGCGTCTGCATAGTGTTTACGGAATGGCAGTACTATACCATCCGGGCAATAGGCAAGCTGGTTCAGAAACTTTCGTACCCGACGGTAGTCCGTTGGGGGCGGAAACTGGGACCCTTAGTTAGCCGGATTATGAAAAAACAGTATAACCGCGCTGTCTTTCAGGCTGTACGCGGTCTGGAATGCAGTGAAACAGAAGCACGCCAAATTGTAGATGAACTGTTTCGCAATCTGGGCCAGTCGGCGCTGGAAATTTTGTATACGCCAAATCTGAACGCCGGAAATATTGCTGAGTATGTGACCTTGGATCATCCGGAACGGCTGGATGAGGCGCTGAAAGAAGATAAAGGCGTCATCATCCTGACCGGACACATTGGTAACTGGGAATGGCTGGGCGCACTGGCACTGTATGGCTATCCCGCCTCGACGATCGTAAAAAATCAGGCCAATAGTTCCGTAACCCGCCTGTTAAACGAAAACCGCGAAGGCATGGGACTCGAAGTCTTTGCCCGGGGCGGAAATGAAATGATTATTGCAGCCCGGGCGCTGCGCCGGAAAAAGCTGCTCGGTTTCCTGGCTGATCAGGATGGCGGTTTTCACGGTGTACCCCAGCCGTTTTTGGGAAAAATGAGTTCTACGCCTAAGGGGCCGGCTATGTTTGCCCAGAAGTTTCATTCGCCGATTGTACCGGTCTTTACTATTCACGATGACCAGCATCGTACCCATTTGGCAATTGGTGAGATCATGCATTTTGAAGATACAGGCAACAAAGATGAAGACATTACCCGCATGACCCGGAAGATGGCAGTCATTACGGAAAACTTCATTAAAGAGCATCCTACCGAATGGCTTTGGTTCCAACACCGTTGGAGCACAGAGCCGGAAGAAATTATAGCACTGCAAAAAGAGGGGGCGGCAACAGATTGTGAATCTAAAACAAACGTTGAGTAAGCATAAAATCACGATTCTCGTCGTCGTTTTCCTGGCCCTTTTTGCGTTTCTCCTCTATTGGTTTATGCATACGGCCGGCGGTCCTGTAAAGGACATGCCGCCCAGCAGTGACCTCGTAGAGTTCCATGGCTCGGAAATTGAAGAAAAAGATGGCGACCGCCTGTCGTGGCGGTTGACGGCCGACAAGATTCTCGTCGACCCGAAAACAGAAATCATGTATTTCATCAAACCGAAAGCAGAAATCTGGGAAAAAGATGGCACCTTACTGACCATCACGTCCGATAAGGGTGTCGTAGACCGTAAGAAGAAGATCATTGAACTCAAACAGCCGCTGCAGGCAGAAACCGACAAGGGCGATACATTGCAGACAGAGGGTAGTGTGTATTATAATATGGATACACGGCTTATTAATGGCGGCAAGGTATTGCTGAACCGGCATGATCAGACGACATTGAGCGGTGATTCTTTCGTAACTGATGCGGCGCTCGAACATGTAACCGTACAAGGCCACGCTAAGGTAACCAAAGGAGAGTAGAGCATGAAACAGAATTTACGCACGAAATTAGTAGCAGCTGCACTGGCCGGCGCCCTGATTCTGCCTGCTGCCGCTTCCTTAGCAGCAGATAACAACGCCAACAATAGCAATCCTTCCGTTTCCGTGACGGCTGATAAATTGGAATACAATGGCAAGACACAGGTGGCAAAGGCGACGGGCAATGTCGTCATTGTCCGTGATCAGGCAACGCTTACCGGCGATGTAGCCACGTATAACCTGAAGACGGCTGAAGCAGATATGCAGGGAAATGTAACTGCCCAGCAGCCGGATATGCATATGACATCTGAAACCCTGCATTCGACAAACCAGAATTATCTCGTCGCTACAGGCAATGTCAAAGGCGTATATGGCGACAAAAAGGTCAATGGTGATAAAGTAGAATACTACCTCGATAAGGATCATGGCATCGTAACGGGCCACGGCTACCTCGAGGCTCAAGGATCCCAGATGTGGGCAGATCATATTGATGGCTGGTTCAAAGAAATCCGGGCTGTCGGTACGGGGAATGTGCACATTGAATCGCCGGCAGACGGCTTAACGGCTTACGGTAACAAAGCCGTGTATACGCAGACGCCGGGCCAGCAAAATGGCATAATTCACATGACCGGGAACGTCTATGCCACGCAAAATGGCAATCAGCTTTCAGGTAACGATGTAGAAGTCCACCTGGCTGACAATTCCGTCCAGTCCAATGGCCGGTCGACTGTCGTATTTATACCAGGTAGCGAAGAACAGGGGAAATAATGTATATCCAGACGAACGATCTCATCAAAACGTATAAAGACCGCAACGTGGTAAATAAGGTAAGTATCCACGTTGACCAAGGGAGTATTGTCGGTCTGCTCGGGCCCAATGGCGCCGGTAAAACGACGACCTTCTATATGATTGTGGGTATCGAACATCCGACGGAAGGCACTATCTACATTGATGATCACGACATTACGAATCTGCCAATCCATAAGCGGGCTGCTTATGGCCTGGGCTATTTGCCACAGGAAGCGTCTATTTTCCGTAAGATGACGGTAGAAGATAATCTGCTGGCCATGCTGGAAACGACGAAGCTTTCCAAAAAAGAACAGCATGAAAAGGCAGAATCGCTGATGGAGGAATTTACCATTACCAAACTGCGCGACCGGTTGGGCATACAGTTGTCCGGTGGTGAACGGCGGCGAGTGGAAATTGCCCGCTGCCTCGTCATGGATCCGGCCTTCATCCTGCTGGATGAACCCTTCGCCGGCATTGATCCGCTGGCCGTCAATGATATTCAGGAAATCATCAGCCATTTGAAAGACCGGGGGATTGGCGTACTCATTACGGACCACAATGTCCGGGAAACATTGAGCATTGTCGATAAAGCATATATTTTGAATGAGGGGCAGATTCTTCTCGAAGGCTCTCCGGAATTCATTGCCAACAACCCAGTGGCGAAGAAATTCTATTTAGGTGAAGAGTTTACCATGTAACAAGGGGAATTGAATGAGAATACTAGATAAATATGTACTAAAAGAATTTATTGGTCCGTTTCTGTTTGGCGTCTGTGCTTTTACGGCAGTCTTCATCGGTACGGGCACGCTGTACCGGATAGCTAACCTGATCAATCAGTATGGCGCATCTATGTGGGATGCTTTCCGTGTCCTTGTTCTGGCGTTGCCGTCCATCATTGTCGTAACCTTCCCCATGTCGGTACTGCTCGGTTCTCTCATGGCCTTTGGCAAGCTTTCCGGTAACAGTGAAATGATTGTCATGCGTACGGGCGGCCAGAATTTCATCCGCCTGGCCATGCCTATTTTCGTGGCGGCACTCCTTATTTCCCTGGGCACGACGGCTTTTAATGAATACGTCGTACCACGGGCCAATAATGCGTATAACACGATTATCGATCAGGAAATTAAGCATAAGGTAGCACCGACGACGCAGGACCACATCATCCTCAAGGATGTCAAGGGACACGATATCAACAGCCTCATGTATGCCCGTCAGTATGATTCGAATGTGAAACAACTGCGGGATATTACGGTACAGGAGTTTGAAAACGATAAGCTCATGCGCGTGGAAAAAGCCGATTATGCCGATTGGAATGGCACCAAATGGGTAATGCACCAGGGCATCATTTACGACGTGTCTGTCGGGGACCAGGTGACGCGGCAAATGACCTTCCAAAACCAGGAATTACCGATTTCCCAGCGGCCGAACCGCATTAGTGAATCGCAGAAGAAACCGGATGAAATGACGATCCGTGAGCTGCGCGACCAAATTAAGCTGCTCGATGAAAATGCTGTCGATACGAATAAGATGAAAGTAGAAATGTATAACCGCTTCGCCATGCCGATGGCCAGCCTGGTTTGTGCCATTGTCGGTGCTCCCTTGGGGATGCAAAAGCAGCGGGGCAGTTCATCTATTGGTTTCGGCATCAGTGTCGTCGTTATCTTCATTTACTACACGATCATGACACTTGGGAATGCCTTGGGCAATGGCGGTAAAATTCCAGCCTATTTGGCGGCATTCCTGCCGGATATTGTGTGTGGCATTGCCGGGATTGTACTGGTATATCGCAAATCAAAGTGATATTCAGAGTGATTAGTACTGGACTCAAGGGCCGCCGTACTGGTCACTCTCCTTTTTTATTTATTTTTCAATTTGCTTTATTTTCTACACCTGTTATATAGTATCCTATGATATAATGATAAAAAGAATGGAGGTGCGACTATGGAATTCGGCTGGGTCATGTTATTGGTTCTCGCCGTTATGGGCGGAATCATTGCCTACCTTGGCGATAAGATAGGCTCCCGTGTAGGGAAAAGAAAAATAAAATTGTTTGGCCTGCGGCCGAAATATTCATCCATCCTGATTACCCTTATCACTGGAGTCAGCATTTCTGCCGTTACCTTAGGCGTTATGTCCGTTCTTTCACAAAATGTCCGCATCGCCTTGTTTGGTATGCACCAGCTGCAGCTGCAAAAGGCTGAATTGGAACAGCAGAAGGATAAACTTTTACAACAGGCTAAGGAATTAGGCCTGGAGATGGAAGAAAAAAATGCCCTCTTGGCAAAAAATGAAGAGTTGCTGCAAAAGCAGGAACAACAGCTTACCGATGCCAACGAGCGGATCCGTATGACCCAGCTGGACCTGCAGCAAACCCAGGCGGCCCGCGATGATATGAGCCGCCAGCTGACCATTGTCCAGGTAGCCCGTGACGAGATGATGGCCCGTAATGATCAGCTCAATTCAGAAAATAAGGAGCTGGAACAAACACAGGCCCGCATGACGGAAACGATTGGCAAACTGGATGAACGGATCAAGCTGTTGAACCAGAAAATGACCGATATCCGTGAAGGACAGGTCTTATTCCGCGTCGGGGAGGTCCTTTCCAGCGTAGTGATTCAAAATGGGCAGGACGAAGATGTCTTGCGCACCGAGTTGGGCAAACTCCTTTCTCAGACGAATGCACGTATCCGTGATCAGCTGGGCATTCAAAACCAAAACGCTGTGGTTCTCTATATCTCCCAGGACGAGATAGACCAGACCATTACAGCGCTGCACGATGCACCGCAGGGCAGCAAGCTCGTCCGTATCGTGGCAGCCGGTAATATCATTTTGGGCGAACCGGCCATGGTTCACTTCGAATTGTTTGACAACAAGCTCGTGTATCATCGGGAAGAACTGGTATATGAAGAGCATTTGCAGGCTCAGGATGTAAGCGGCAGCGCGGAATATCAGGTATTCCGTTTCCTCCACGAAGTCAACCAGCAGGCTGTCAAGCGCGGCGTTCTGCCAGATCCGCTGACAGGGAATATCGGCTCCCTTACGGCAGCTGAAATGTTTGACACGATCCAGCGGATCAAAGCCAGCGGCAACGGTGATATAATTTTGCGGGCCGTGGCTTCGACAGATATTTATACAGCCGGACCGCTTAATATTGACATCATTGTCCGCTCCTATGCGGGACAATAGGAGGTACCCATGTTATTTGCTATCGATCCGGGGTCGGAAAAGACCGGTACAGCTATCCTAAGGGAAGATGGCAGCCTCGTGAGTCGTCATATTGTGCCTACAGGCACGTTGGCAGATCATTTGACGAGGCAATACGCACACGATCCTTTTTCCCATATCGTTATGGGTGACGGGACCAATCACCGTCATCTGCAGCCTGTGGTAGAAGCCTGGATACGTACGCATCATCCGGAGATTACCTTTTCACTTATTGACGAAAAATTTACCACCGTAGAAGGACGTAAACTGTATTGGAAGTATACGCCACGTCACGGCTGGCGTCGTCTGGTTCCACTTTCACTGCAGTATCCTCCTGAACCGGTGGATGATTTCGTGGCCTGGATTATTGGGCTGCGGTATTTACATTCACAAGGAGGGGTTACATGATTTCACACCTATTACATGCCTTAGGCCTGGCCGTAGGGGCTTTTATTTATAACTTTGGCCTCAATGTATTTCTCGTACCAAACCATGTCATCGATGGCGGCGTTGTCGGTATTGCGCTGATGGCAGCCCACCTTACGGGCATTTCTTTCAGTGTCTTCATCGTCGCTTTAAATATACCTTTTTTTATTTTCGGCTATCACAAGATAGGCCTGCACTTTACAATTTCTTCGCTGTTTTCCGTCTTCTGCCTGTCTGTATGGAGTAGTATGGTCCATTGGGAACCCATGACGGCAGATCCCTTTTTATCGACCATTTTCGGTGGTATGATCATGGGCATCGGCGTCGGCCTCATCATCCGCTGGGGCGGTTCTCTTGATGGGACAGAAATCTTGGCTATTATCGCCGAAAAGGTATCGCCTTTTTCGGTCGGTGAAATCGTCATGTTTTTCAACCTTTTCATTCTCGGCTCGGCAGGTTTTGTCTTTGGCGTCGACAGCGCCATGTACTCTCTTGTCGCGTATTTTATTGCGTATAAGATGATTGATATCGTCGTCAATGGCCTCGATGAAATGAAGGGCCTGTTCATCGTTACGGCAAAGCATGACGAAGTCGCCCGTACGATTACGCAGGATTTAGGCCGTGCCGTTACCTTATTGCACGGGGAAGGCGCCTATTCCCGGCATAAAACGCTGATTTTATACTGTGTCGTCTCACGCTTGGAAATTACGAAAGTCCAGGATACAGTAAAGCACATTGACCCCCAGGCATTCATTACGACCTTTGATATCCGGGAAACCCAGGGCGGCTTGTTTAAGCGGAAAAAGTAAAGCCCGTAAACGGAAGGGGCACTTCCGGTAGTTGACAGGGAAGTCCTATATGCCTTATCATATTAAATAATTGCATATAAAAGTTATATAAAATATATATAAGCAATGTGGAGAATGTCTCATTTTCCAAGAACAGGAGGAATCAGAGTGGCACAATTAAATTTCAACATTGAAGATATTTGCGGTACACTGTCCGAAAATAAGGATGGCTGGCATAAACAATTGACCTATATCAGCTGGAACAACCGGCCGGCAAAGTTTGACCTGCGGTCTTGGGACCCTGATTATCAGGCCATGACGAAGGGCATCACCTTGACGAAGGATGAACTGATTGAATTGAAAAACATCTTGGATAACATGGATTTTGATAAGTACTAAAGGAGTGTGAAGTATGCTTTCTCAGGTTCACCAGAGGAACAGGATGGAAGCATACTTTTTATTTTTCCTTGCAAAACCAGCAGAAACATTATATAATCTCTGTTGTATGTACTATTAATACTTGGTCATAATTTTTTAAGGTGATGGAATGGTTCGTATAGCCAGAGAGAAAAGACATGCACTACTAGCTCGCCGGATTGAAGAAAATCCATTCATTAACGATGAAGAACTGGCCGAGGAATTCTCCGTCAGCATAGCGACGATCCGACTGGATCGCATGGCCTTGGGTATTCCGGAACTGCGTATACGGATTAAACAACGTGCTGAAGCAGCACAACAGGCGCAGGCACGCCGGACAGAGGTCATGGGCGACCTGATTGAATGTAATCCCGGCAAGGATGCGATTTCCATCATGACGGCCACAGAGGATATGCTGGATGCAGCACACATTGTGCAGTCCCGTTACCTCTACGCACAGGCTGATTCACTGACCAAAGCGGTCTTGAATTTGCCTGTATGTATCATTGCAGTAGCGAATCTTAAATATAAACAGCCCGTAACCGGCGGAGACAGGCTCGTAGCACGGGCAGAAGTCATCCGGCAGCGTGATCAGAAATATTACGTGTGGGTAAAGATACGCAAAAACGCGAAAGAAGTGTTTCGCGCGAAGTTTATCGTGGAATCTTTAGAATAACGGAGCGATAGTAAATGAAAATAGCTGTAGACGCTATGGGCGGCGATTATGCGCCAGAAGAGGTTGTCATCGGCGCTATCAATGCCGTAAAAGAATATAAGCTTGACGTCGTCCTCGTGGGCGATGAAACAAAAATACGCAAGGTGCTGCAAGACCAGCACGTAAAAGAAAGTGAGCGCCTTTCTATTGCACACGCCAGTGAAGTAATAGAAATGGGTGAACATCCGGCACAGGCCATCCGCAAGAAAAAGGATGCGTCCATTGTCGTAGCCACCCGTCTTGCGCGGGATGGCAAATGCGATGCCGTCGTGGCGCCAGGCAGTACTGGTGCCGCCGTAGCCGCGGCGCTCTTGGGCCTGGGACGGATCAAGGGCATCGAACGGCCCTGCATCGCGACTCCGATTCCGTCTAAACGGGGGATAACGGTTCTCCTCGACTCGGGGGCCAACTCTAATAGCAAGCCTAAGCATATGGTCGAAGCAGCCATTATGGGCTCGCATTATGCTAAATACATCCTCGGTATAGAGAAGCCGCAAATTGGCCTGCTCAATATCGGTGAAGAAGCAACTAAGGGCAATGAGCTCTGCCAGCAGACCTACCCCTTGTTGGAAAAACTGAAAACCATATCTTTTTATGGCAATGTCGAAGGCCGTGATATACCGAATGGTACGGTCGATGTCGTCGTCTGCGATGGCTTTGTCGGCAATGTCATCTTGAAATTTGGTGAAGGACTGGGCATGTTCATTTATCAGCTCGTCCGCGATGCCATAAAACGAAGCGGCTTTATAGCAAAGTTAGGCGCCATGGCTATTTACCCGGCCTTGAAATCCTTGAAGAAACAGCTTGATTTCACCGAATACGGTGGTGCGCCGCTCTTAGGGGTAAATGGCAGTTTCATTATCTGCCACGGAAGTTCCAAAGCAAAAGCCATTAAGAATGCTATACGCGTGGCAGGTGAACTGGTCGAACAAGACGTAACCGGACACATCCGCACCAGTATAGAGGAAGAAGAGGTAGAACAGTATGATAGTGAAAGCTAATCCGGCAGGTATTCTCGGGACAGGTCATAGCGTTCCCGATCAGGTTTGGACCAATGAGTATTTGGAAACCTTCCTTGATACGTCTGATGAATGGATTCGTACGCGTACCGGTATCGGTGCCCGTCATGTAGCACCTGAAGGTGTCAATACGTCCGATCTCTCTATTGAAGCAGCACAGCAGGCACTGGCAGCTGCCAATGTCAAGGCGGAAGATTTGGACCTGATCATCGTTTGCACGCTGACACCGGATCTCACCCTGCCTAGTACGGCTTGTATGGTACAGGCTAAATTAGGTGCCGTCCATGCCGCAGCTTTTGATTTGGAAGCGGCCTGCTCCGGTTTCGCCTATGGCTCTATTATCGCTTCCCAAATGATTGAAAATGGCATGTATAATCATGTCCTGGTCATTGGTGCAGAAGTATTGAGCCGTGTCATCAACTGGAAGGACCGCGCTACGTGCGTCCTCTTTGGTGATGGTGCCGGTGCTGCTGTTATCGGCCGCGTACCTTCGGGCTATGGTATCCTCGGTGGTGCTATGGGCGCAGACGGTACGGGTGGCGATTTTCTGACCATTCGCAGCGGTATTGCCCAGCCCATGACCGATGCCCGTCGTGAAGACGGTTCCGCCCTGGCCATTATGGACGGGAAAGAAGTCTATAAGTTTGCTGTGAAGGCTATGCCCCATGCAGCCGAACTGGCTCTTGAACGGGCTGAGCTGACGAAAGAAGATATTGATGTCCTTGTACCGCACCAGGCCAATATCCGCATTATCGAATCGGCAGCCCGCCGCTTGCAGGTGCCGATGGAAAAAGTATATGTGAATATAGAAAAGTATGCCAATACATCAGGTGCTTCTATCCCTATCGCGTTGGATGAAGCCGTTCGTACAGGCATGATCAAACGTGGTGATATTGTCTGCCTGGCTGGCTTTGGTGCCGGCCTTACGTGGGGCAGCGTCGTAATGAAGTGGTATTGATTGGAGTGAGGTGACCATGATGAAAACAGCATTTGTATTTCCCGGTCAGGGTGCACAAAAGGTAGGCATGGTAAAGGATTTGTATGAAAACTATGCCGTCGTTAAGGAGCTTTTTGAAGAAGCAGACGATGCCTTAGGCTTTTCCCTGACGAAGCTGATTTTTGAAGGACCAGACGAAGATCTTATGCAGACCAGCAATACACAGCCGGCTATCCTGACGGCCAGCACAGCTTGCTGCCGCGTTCTGGCACAGGAAGGCGTAACACCGGATATCGTTGCCGGTCACAGCTTGGGTGAATACTCTGCTCTCGTGGCAGCAGGCTCCCTGAGCTTTGCCGATGCCGTCCGGACAGTACGGCTGCGTGGCCAGTTTATGCAGGAAGCAGTACCCCTTGGTGAAGGTGGTATGGCTGCTATTCTCGGTCTCGATGATGAAAAAATCAAGGCCATTTGTGCCGACATCTCTGCGCAAGGCGGTGTCGTTCAGGCAGTAAACTTCAACTGCCCGGGCCAGACCGTTATTGCCGGCGCGGCTAAAGCTGTAGAAGCAGCTGTAGAAGCTCTGAAAGCAGCTGGTGCCAAACGGGCCGTCCTGCTCCATGTGAGCGCACCTTTCCACAGCTCCCTTATGGAACCGGCAGCAAAACGCCTGGCAGAAGTACTCGATTCGATTACGATTCACGATGCTGCCATTCCGGTTGTTGCCAATGTCAATGCGAAAATGGAAACGGCGGCTGCTGAAATTAAGGAAGCCCTTATCAAACAGGCAGCCAGTCCGGTACTCTGGATTGATTGCACGCATACGATGCAGGCCTTTGGCGCTGAAACGTTTGTCGAAGTGGGGCCGGGCAAAACGATTTGTGGCTTTAACCGCAAGATTGACCGTAAAATCCATAGTGAAAACGTAGAAGATATACCATCCTTACAGAAAACACTTGAATTTTTCCAGGGGGTTAGATAAAATGCTCTTAACGGGTAAAACAGCGATTGTCACAGGCGGTTCGCGTGGCATTGGCAGAGCCGTTGCACTGGCTCTGGCAAAAGCCGGTGCCAACGTTGCCATTATTTATGCCGGCAATACGGCAGCAGCAGAAGAAACGAAACAACTTGTCCAGGAACAGGGGGGCCAGGTACTGGCCCTGCAGTGTGACGTAGCCGATGAAGCTGCTGTTACCGATATGGTAAAGACTGTCAAAGACCAGTTTGGTTCTGTCGATATCCTCGTAAATAACGCCGGTATCACCCGCGATGGCCTGCTCATGCGTATGAAAGCCGCAGACTGGCAGGATGTTCTCGATACCAACCTGACAGGCGTATATCACTGTACGAAGGCTGTATCGAAGCTGATGATGAAACAGCGTCATGGCGCTATTGTCAATCTTTCCTCTGTCGTTGGCGAAACAGGTAATGCCGGCCAGGCAAACTACGCCGCTGCCAAAGCAGGGATTCTGGGCTTTACTAAAGCCGTTGCCAAAGAATTGGCGTCACGGAATATCCGTGTAAACGCTGTTGCTCCGGGGTACGTCGAAACAGATATGACCGCCGTACTGACGGAAGCAGCACGCGAAGAAATGCTACGTTCCATTCCCTTGGGCCGCGCAGCAACTGCTGAAGACGTGGCACAAGCCGTACTCTTCCTCGTATCGGATGCGTCGTCGTATATTACGGGACAAGTCCTCAACGTGGACGGCGGCATGGTAATGTAATATAATAAAAATAGGATATTGAAAGGGGGTGAATTGGAAATGAGCGAAGAAGCAACTTTTGAAAAAGTAAAAAGTATCGTTGTAGAACAGCTGGGTGTTGACGAAAAAGAAGTCAAGATGGACGCTGCTTATATTGACGATTTAGGCGCTGATTCCTTGGACATCGTAGAACTGATTATGGCTTTCGAAGAAGAATTCAATATCGAAATCCCTGACGATGTTGCAGAAAAAATCAAAACTGTTAAAGATACAGTGGAGTACATCGAAAAGGAAAAGAAAGCGTAAGTATGCAAAAAAGATCCGGATGGGGGAAGGACGCCTGTCCTTTTCCCAAACGGTATCTTGAATGGAGGAAACCATAGTGAAGCTGCCAGAATTACGTATAGGTAAGCTTGTAGCCAAAGTGCCAATCATTCAGGGAGGCATGGCAATACGTTTGTCCACTGCCCGCTTAGCAGCTGCTGTAGCAAATGAAGGCGGTATAGGCCTGATTGCCATTTCCGGCATGCCATACGATGAAATCAGATATGAAATCCGTTTGGCCAGAAAACTGGCACCGAACGGAATTATTGGTATAAATGCCATGGTTGCAGCCCAGGATTTTAAAGGGATTGTAATGACGGCAATTGAAGAAGGAATCGACTTAGTTGTAGCGGGAGCAGGTTTTTCACGGGACATGTTTGCCTGGGGAAAAGCCTCGGGCACAGCCATTGTACCGATTGTCTCCTCTGCCAAACTAGCTAAAATATCCCAGAACCTCGGCGCTGCTGCCGTCGTCGTTGAAGGCGCGGAAGCAGGCGGGCATCTGGGCACAAATCGTTCGAGCCGGCTCATTGTGCCGGAAGTACGGGCTGCCGTTGATATTCCGGTTATTGGTGCCGGTGGTATTTTACACGGCGAAGACATTGCAGAAATGCTCCGCCTCGGTGCCAACGGGGTACAGATGGGCAGCCGTTTTGCTGCCAGTGTCGAATCAAATGGTTCTGAAGAATTAAAGAAAGTGTACCTTCGCGCTAATAAGCCCGAAGATTATATACTCGTACATAGTCCGGTCGGACTGCCGGGCCAGGCAATCCGTACGCCCTTTTCGGAACGCGTATTGCTGGGAACGGCGCCGAAACCTATCATGTGTGACCACTGCCTGCGCAAATGCAGTCATAAATATTGTATTATCAGGGCCCTCACACGGGCACAGCAAGGCGATGTAGAGACAGGTCTGGTCTTTTCCGGCCGGCGAATGCAGGAAATTCATGAAATCCTGACAGTTAAGGAAATCTTTGCATATTTGAAACGGGAAACCGATGCGATTCCCGACTAAAGATGACATTTTTTTTGGATGAGGTGAATATTTTGGAAAAACGCGTAGTAATTACCGGGTTAGGAGTTGTTTCTCCTGTAGGAATAGGTAAAGATTCCTTTTGGGATGCCCTCCTGGCCGGCAAGAACGGGATAGGTCCGATTACTCATTTTGACGCATCGGAATATGCAGCACGCATTGCCGGGGAAGTAAAGGATTTCGATATTTCCAGCTTTGGCATTGATCGTAAAGAAGCACGCCACATGGATGTTTCTACACAGTATGCCGTAGCCGCTGCCAAGCTGGCATTGGATGATTCGAAAATTAATCTGGATGAAGAAGATCGCGATCGTATCGGTACGGTCGTTGGTACAGGGATTGGTGGTATGGAAACACTGCACAATCTCTATAAAGGCCTCTTCGAAAAGGGCCCGTCCAGGGTCAACCCCTTTGTTGTGCCCAAGATGATCGGCAACATGGCTTCCGGCCAGGTATCCATTGTCTTTGGCTTGAAAGGTCATTGTGCCAGCGTCGTAACCGCTTGTGCAACCGGTACGAACTCTATCGGTGATGCTTGCCGCATGATTCAGCGCGGTGAATTGGATGCAGCAGTAGCCGGTGGTACAGAAGCCGCTGTTTCTCCCGGTGCCGTTGCCGGATTTGCTGCTATGAAAGCTTTGAGCACGCGTAATGATGATCCTGCCCATGCGTCCCGTCCCTTCGACAAAGACCGCGATGGTTTTGTCATGGGTGAAGGTGCCGGTATTGTCGTTCTGGAAGAACTGGAACACGCGAAAAAACGCGGTGCCCACATTTATTGTGAAGTAGCCGGCTATGGCAGTAATGCCGATGCCTATCATATTACGGCACCTGCTCCGGAAGGCATCCAGCAGGCTAAATGCATGAAGCTCGCCATTGATGATGCAGGACTCAAACCGGAAGATGTCGATTATGTCAATGCTCATGGTACCTCGACACACCTTAACGACTTAAATGAATCCAAAGCCGTTGCCCGCGTCTTTGGTGACCATGCCAAAGAACTGCTCGTCAGCTCGACGAAATCCATGACCGGTCACCTGCTTGGTGCTGCCGGCGCTGTCGAAGCCATTGCTTGTGCCATGACGATTGAAACAGGCAAGGTACATCCGACAATTAACCTGGAAGAACCGGAAGATGAATTGAAAGAAATCGGTTTGAACTACGTACCCGGTCAGGCAGTAGCTGCTGACGTAAAAGTAGCCATTTCTAATTCCTTCGGTTTTGGCGGGCATAATGCAACCCTCCTGTTCAAGAAGTACGAAGCCTAGAAGAAGTGTATTGATGAAACCAGAACGAAAACAACAGCTTGAAGAATGCATTGCCTTATTGGGATTGCCGGAGTTCCGTGATCTCCGCCTTCTCGATGCGGCACTGACACATTCCTCGTATGTGAACGAAAATAGAAAGGCTCACGCCCATCATAATGAACGGCTGGAATTCCTGGGTGATGCCATTCTCGATCTGGTTATAGGGGAATACTTGTTCCTCCATTATCCGGAAATGCCCGAAGGCGAGCTTTCTAAAGCCCGGGCCAGTGTCGTCAGTGAAACACCGCTGGCTGCCGTATTTGGTGGCTATCATATAGGTGACTATATGCTCATGGGCCGGGGCGAACAGCGCTCTGGCGGGCGTACGCGGGTCAGTATCCTGGCTGACGTTTTTGAAGCCGTCGTAGGCGCTTTGTACATCGATCACTCGTACGAAGCGGCGCGTGAATTTATCCTGCGTCAGCTGAAGGGATATTTGGATCTTGTCGCCAGTGGGCAGTATGGCAAGGATTACAAAACCCTTTTTCAGGAATATGTCCAGCAAGATGGCGAACAGGATATTACGTATGAACTTTGCCGGGAAGAAGGGCCGGATCATGATAAGACCTTTTATATGCAGGTCGTTGTGAATGGCAAGGCTTTAGGCGAAGGTAAAGGAAAAACGAAAAAAGACGCAGAACAGCATGCAGCGCAGGAAGCGCTGAAGCGGCTTCACGTCATACAGTAAAAGATGCGGCCGGGGCCGCATCTTTTTTTTGGAGGAATATTATGAAAACTTCCATTATTCCCGTTTTTATTCCCCATATTGGTTGTCCGTACCGCTGTGTTTTCTGTAATCAATGGCGGATTACGGGCCACCAGGGTGTGCCCCGGGCAGTAAATGTGGCTGCCCAGATTGCACACTATACAGAGGGCGTACAGGAGCGGCGCCATTGGGAAGTCGCTTTTTATGGCGGCAGCTTTACAGCCATACCGGCAGCCCTGCAAGAAGAACTTTTGGCCCCTGCCAAGGAAGCTCTCGAGCAAGGGCGAATTGCTGCTATCCGTTGCTCCACCCGTCCTGACTGCATTACGCCTGAAGTGCTGCGGAGGCTTGCGCAGTACGGTTTGACCATTGTCGAACTGGGCGTACAATCTATGGATGAAGGCGTGTTAAAAAAGGCGAAACGGGGCCATACGGCAGACGATGTCGTCCGGGCAACGTGTCTCTTGCGATCTGCCGGCTTTACTGTAGGCCATCAGCTCATGCCCGGCCTGCCAGGTGAAGACCGGGCCAGTCTCGTACGGACGACGGCAGCTATTTGCCGCCTTAAGCCGGATCTGGCCCGCATTTACCCTGTAGCCGTCATTGATGGTACAGAACTGGCCGAGTCCTATAAGCAAGGGGAATACAGGCCTCTTTCTATCCATGAAGGTGTGCAGCGTGCTGCCTATATGAAGCAGCGTCTCCTGGAAACGGGGATTCCGGTTATCCGTACGGGCCTGCAGGCGACACGCGATTTAGACGATCCGTCCCAGGTACTGGCCGGTGCTTACACGCCGGCCATGGGGGAACTCGTCGATACTAAACGCTATCAAAAGCAGCTTTTTTCCGTTCTCGATACGGTGGCAGTACAGGTTACGGCTATTGCCTGTAACCGCCACGACATAAGCCGCACGCGGGGCTATCATAAGGTAACGGTAAAACGCGCGGCACTGCGATATAAACGAAGCTTTACCTGGCAGGAGGATAATGGCCTGCCTGAAGGAACCATAGCGGTCAGAACGGCAAATAGGGAATATCGTATCAAAACGTCTGCCGGGACCGTACAATGTAAAGATACAGAAGCATAACGTGAAAGCAAAGGATAATTTTTCTCCATGACAAAATAGAAAGATAATATGCATTGACGTAATGCTTGGGGAGTGCTAGAATACAAGCATAAAGAACGATATGGTATATAAGGAGTTCGCAGAGACGGACTCCTTATAAAAAATTCATAATAGAGAATTAAGTTCAATATATAGAACAAATGACTAGGACAACAGTTCTTAGAATCCGGATATAAGACTGTTGACTATATATGACAGCAACGATGGATGCTGCCGATATTTTTTTCGGTAGAGGAGGTTTTCGTATGGCATCTATTGATCCCAAAACGAATACGTTAGTCGAAAAGCCCACCAATGTGCGGTGGCAAGTGTTTATTGCAATCTTTATTCTCTGTTCCATTAACTATGTAGACCGGGCGGTCATTTCCGTCCTCATGCCGTCTATTCAGTCCGATTTGGGCTTTTCTCCGGAAATGGTCGGCGTCATTTTTAGTGCGTTCTTCTGGGGCTATGTATTGATGCAGATTCCTTGTGGCTGGCTTTGCGATAAAGTGCAGCCTGGGAAGGTAATCGTTGGTACAGGTGTCCTTTGGGGCGTGTTCCAAATTATTACCGGGTTTATTACAAGCAGTACACTCTTTATTGTCGTCCGTGCTCTCCTCGGTGTGTCGGAAGCACCGATTTATCCTGCCGGTGGTAAACTGCAGTCTGTATGGCTGACCAAAAATGAACGTGGCAAAGGTTCGGCTCTGCTCGATTCCGGTTCTGCCGTAGGCAATGCCATTGGCGCTCCGCTCTGTGCGTTATTCGTGGCCTTTCTCGATGGCTGGCGCGGTGCCCTCATGGCAGCCGGCGTTTTGACGATCCTCGTCGTTATTGCCTGCAAGCCGCTCATGGCTCATACGCCGGAAAACAGCCCGCGCTGTAACGAAGCAGAACGGGAATATTTACGGAAAGCCTTTGAAGAAGAAGATGCCGAATCCATGACAGCTGTACAGGCTGAAGATGGAACGGCTTCTTCCGGTACGACGCTTGGCAAATACCTGACGTCGCGTAGCTTCTGGAGCCTGTGCCTCGGCTTTGGTGCCTATGACTCGTTCTGGTATGGCCTTATGACCTGGGGTGCTTTATACCTCCATGCAACACATGGTCTGGATATTAAAGGCTTAGGCGGTGCCATCTTCGTCATTTACATGATCGGCGTATTAGGTGAAATCGTCGGCGGTACCTTAACCGATAAATGGCGTCAAAACGCGGCCGACAGCAATAAGATTATGCGTCGTCTGTTCCCGATTCTGGGCATCTGCATTGCCATTCCTATGTATCTCCTTTCGGCAGCTACGAATGTGTATATTGCCGTAGCGTTCTTATCCATCGCCATGTTCTTCGAAAAATGGTGCGGCTGCCTCTACTGGTCTCTGCCGGCATTGTGCTCTGACCGTAAGCACAGTGGTGCCGTTGGCGGTGCTATGAATATGTTTGGTAACCTGGGCGGGGCTATTGTGCCGATCGTCGTTGGTTTGATTGTAGGTGCAACGGGCAGCTACTACTGGGCTCTGATGCTCTTCGTAGGCCTGGCTGTCGCTCTGGGTGTATTACCGGCCTTGATCAACTATAATAAAAAGATTGGTATGGAATAAAATATTGCATAGTAGTATAGCAATAATACGAAAAGACATGTATACTATAAGAGTAAAACATACTTAATCGTAGGAGGCAGTATTTATGAGTCGTTATAACAAAGTTTCACAAGAATTATTGGATGAATTGCTGGCACTTTTGGGCAAGCACAACATGACAGTGGATCCGGAAAAACTGGATACCTTCAAGACAGATGAAGAAACGAACCCGATTTATTTCCATACACCGGAAGTAGTAGTTTTCCCGGAATCGACGGAACAAGTAGCAGGTGTCATGAAGCTGGCTAACAAATACAAGGTTCCTGTAACGCCTCGTGGCGGCGGCAGCAGCCTGGCCTGCGGTGCTATCCCTGTTTACAACGGTATCGTATTGTGCCTGGAAAAGATGAACAAAGTATTGGAAGTCAATGCAGATGCCCTGTATATGATTGCTGAAGCCGGTACAATTACGACAGAAGTACAGGCCGCTGCCAAAGCTGCCGGTTTATACTATGCCGGTGACCCGAGCTCCAAAGCATCCAGCGAAATCGGCGGCAACATTTCTACGAACGCCGGCGGCAGCCGTGTTGTTAAATACGGTACGACGCGCGATCAGGTGTATTGGCTGGAAATCGTTACCCCGACCGGTGAAATTACCCGCGTTGGCAAACGGTTACAGAAAAATACGACCGGCTATGCGCTGGAAAAACTGATCTGCGGCTGTGAAGGTACGCTGGGCATCGTCACCAAAGTCTGCCTGAAATTGCGCCCCATTGCTCCGTTCCACTTCGATTTGGTCGGTATTTTCAAAAATGTCAACGATGCATTGGCTGTACCGAACCAGCTGCAAAAAGCGGGTGTACAGCCGACGGCTATTGAATTCCTCAACACGGAAGCTATCCAGAGTGCCGAACGTTTCCTCGGTCTTGAACTGCCGTATTCGAAGGAAGATGGCAACTACATCATCGTAACAGTTGATTCCTATGATCAGGATGACCTGGACAACCGCGTAGCTACGGCTGACGAAATTTGCCAGAATAATCATGCTGCAGAAACGCTCGTAGCTGACGAACGTATTTGGAATGCCCGCTATTGCAATGGCGAAGCTGCCCGTAACGACAGCCGCGTATTCCTGGCTGAAGATATCGTAGTTCCTATCGATAAGATTCCCGATCTCGTAGCTAAATTGCCGGAAATCAAGGAAAAATATGGCATTACGACGAACGTTGTTGCCCATATCGGTGATGGCAATATTCACGTTAACGCCATGAAGATGGATATGCCTCTGGAAAAATGGAATGAAATTATTCCTCAGTACCATGATACGCTGTACACCTTCGTATACAGCTTAGGCGGCTGCCTTTCCGGTGAACACGGCATTGGCCTGCGTAAGATTGCAGAAATGAAGAAATTTACAGACCCTGTTGAATTAGGCATGATGGAAGCAATCAAGAAGGCCTTGGACCCGAACCTGATTCTCAACCCGTCCAAGATCTTTGATTTTGGTAACTAATTCAGTCTTTTCGTCTGTTACAAGACTCCGCCCGTATGGCGCCTCTCTGGTGGGGCTGCCCTACGGGCGGTTCCATATACGAAACGTGTACAATAGGTAGTCGTACTTCAGGAAAGAAGGATATCTATGGTAAAATCAGGCAACAGTCCTATTGTCCGCTCTGCTGCCCGGGCGTTGGACGTATTGGAAATCGTTGTACAGGCAGAAAAAGCGCCTACGTTTACGATGATTCAAAAGGAGTCGGGGATTCCTAAAAGCTCCTTATCGTACTTGCTGCAGGAACTCGTCCAAAAACGCTATCTGCAGTTTGACAGGGAGCGGAAGGTCTATTATCCCGCCGTCGCATTGCTCTCACTGGCAGCGCAATGTATCAGTACAACCAGTTTTTCCGTCGAATTGACGCGGGGCATACAGGACCTGCAGAAGGAGACAGGGGAAACAACGCACGCAGTCATCCGCGATGGGCGCTTTGCCGTTTTTATTGGCAAACAGGCACCGGCAAAAGCCGTCAGTTCAGTCCTCAATTTAGGCTTTAAACTGGGTGCCCACGCAACAGGCTGTGGCCTGGTCATGCTGGCTAGTGTGCCTGATGAAACACTGCATGCACTTCTTGATGATGTAGACCTGGAGCAGTATACACCGTACACGCTTACGGATAAAACACGCCTTTACCGTGAGCTGCGTCATGTACGCCGCTATGGCTATGCATTTGATAACCAGGGCAACATTCTCGGCGGCTGCTGTTTAGCGGCACCTGTATATAACAGGGAAAAAGAAGTGGTAGCAGCGATTAGCGTCAGTTTTTTGGCAAGCAAGGCGACGATTTCCTATATTCGTTTTCTTAAGCGTAAAGTACAGGCTAAGGCAAAAGAAATCAGTATGCACCTTGGCTATTTATAGAATTGAAAAAGGCCGGCTCCCGGCGGTATGTACTACCGTTGGGAGCCGGCCTTTTATACTACATAGAGTCTGCTTTGGCAGCAGCAAGTGTCGTTCGAAGTGCTTTAAAATCGTCAGCCTCCTGCAGTACGATCATGTCTTTTCGGGCTACGAGGCCATCTGTATTGGCACAGACGACAGGACAGCCGCAGACGACGAGCCAGTAATCGGCTGTTGTCGTACCCTGTTGGGCGTAGATATAGGTGTGCTCTGGAAAGTCTGCCATCAGGCGCTGTACTTCAGCCGCACGGTCGTACGTGCTGTTACAGCCGCCACAGTATTTGATTCCAATAACCATAGTACCTCCTAGTGGTGCCGCTGGCTAAGGATTGCCTTGGCTTGGGCAATAAGGTCATCGCTCACACTGGTGTCTAGGATGACGTCTTCAATTTCCGGGAAGGCAGCCTTTAATCGTTCGGCAACGATTTCTTCTGTCGTAATCGTCGCCGAAGGACAGCCGCTGCACATACCGGTCAGGCGGATATATACGTTTCCCTCTTCTAAGCGCTGCAAAACGACGTTGCCGTTATGGGCAGCCAGAATAGGACGGATTTCTCGATCAAGAACATCTTCTATTGCTTGGGTTGTTAATGCCATATTACAATCCCCCTTTCTTTTTTTGATACTCTCATTGTAATATAGATGACAAACACTGTCAAAAGATAGTGGAAAAAATGATACGAATATACAAATTAATGCGTAAAGCCGTATAAAATTCTTTCTTTTCCGGCGGGGATGTGGTAAAATCAGGTCATACGTGTGTTAATATTTTACAAAGAAACTTATATGTTGTGCAGAACTCAAGGAGGATTTGGAAATGGCAGTAGTACTCAGAGATGTGGGTCAGTATATTCAAGGTGCAGGAGAATTAGATAATTTAGGTAAATTTGTCAAGAAATTAGGCAATAAATTCCTGCTCATTTGCTCTGAACATAATAAGAGCCGCATTGGAGACCGTGTAGAAGCTGCATTGGCAAGCGTAGAAAAAGAAGTGGTATATTCCGAATTCTACAATCAGTGCACGATGGAAGCCATTGATACGGCTGTAGCACGTGGTACAGAAGCAGGTTGTGACGTCATTATTGGCGCTGGCGGTGGTACTGCCATTGATACGGCAAAAGCAGTAGCTACTCTCATGGGTGGTATTCCTTGCGTTATTCTGCCGACGATTGCTTCGAATGACGCTCCTTGTGCAGGCCTTTCTGTCGTATACAACGAAGAAGGCGTTGTCGTTAAGGTTATCAACATGCTCCGCAATCCGGACGTCGTTCTCGTCGATACGGGTATCATTGCTCAGGCTCCCAAGAGCTACCTCGTTTCCGGTATTGGCGATGCCCTGGCTACGTATTTCGAAGCCCGTGCCTGCTGGCGTACAGGTGCCCGTACTATGGCCCGTGGCAACTGCTCCCATACCTCTTTGACGATGGCTAAGCTTTGCTATGACCTGCTCCTCGGTCATTCCGTAAAGGCCTTGGCTGCTGTAGAAAACAAAGAAGTGAATGAAGATCTGGAAAACGTAGTAGAAGCCAGCATTTTCCTCAGCGGCTTTGGCGCTATTTGCGGCGGCCTGGCTGCGGCTCATGCTGTCAACGATGGCTTAGGCGCTATTCCTCAGATCCATGCTAATGGCACTTCGCACGGTGAAAAGGTTGCCTTTGGCCTTTTAGTACAGCTTATCCTGGAAAAAGCACCGCAGGAAGAATGGGATACTGTACTCCAGTTCATGCAGACTGTTGGCTTGCCGACGACACTGGCCGAATTAGGCTTCAAGGATTTCGTTGAAGCAGATCTGCGCCGGGCTGCCAAGATTGCTGCATCGCCGAAAGAATTCACGAAAAACGTTCGTGCCGATATTACGGCAGACGAAGTATACGATGCCATTTTGGCTGCTGACAAAGCCGGAGCCCGTCAGTAATATAAAAAAAGAATATATCGGATAGGGAATAAGGGGGAACATACCTGAGGCGGCCAGCCTGGGGGATGTTCCTCCTCTCTGTCTAAATACGCATAAATGTGATATAATATATGTGTTTTAGTACCTCTTGCCAGGTACGATAAGCAACGAACAACACCAGATGGAGGATATAAAATGGCACAGGTAAAGATTACCGAAACGGTTCTCCGCGATGGACATCAGTCTATAGCGGCGACGCGCATGCGCCTGCGGCAGATGCTTCCGGTTCTGGAAGCAATGGATGAAATCGGCTATAATGCCCTGGAATGCTGGGGCGGCGCGACGTTTGATACGTGTATGCGTTTTCTAGATGAAGATCCGTGGGAACGGCTGCGGACGATTAAAAAGTATGTCAAAAAGACACCGCTGCAAATGTTATTCCGTGGCCAGAATATTTTAGGCTATCGCCACTATGCAGATGACGTGGTCTACGAATTTGTCAATCGGGCCGTTGATAACGGGATCGATATTATTCGCGTCTTTGATGCACTCAACGATCCGCGCAATATGGAAGCCGCTATTAAAGCTGCTAAGGATACGAAGAGTGTACACGTTCAGGGTACGCTGGTTTATACGATCAGCCCGATCCATACGCTGGAATCCTTTACAAAGGTGGCCAGTGAATTGGAATCTATGGGTGTCGACTCCGTTTGTATTAAGGATATGTCCGGCCTTTTGGCACCGTATGACGCATATAATCTCGTGCGCATGCTGAAGAAGCATCTGAGCGTACCTATTGAACTGCACACGCACTGTACCTGCGGGTTTGGTGAAATGACCTACATGAAGGCCGTTGAAGCTGGTGTTGATATTATCGACACGGCCTTGTCGCCCTTTGGCGAAATTACGAGCCAGCCTGCTACGGAAACGATGGTTATGGCACTGCAAGGCAGTATCTATGATACCGGTATCGATACGGAACGCCTTTGGCCGCTGACGGAACATTTTAAAAAGGTCCGCAAGGAACTGGCAGAAGAGTTCAAGCTCACCATGCCGAATCAGATTAACCCGGCTGTACGAAAGTATCAGATTCCCGGCGGCATGCTGACGAATTTATACAATCAGCTCAAAAACCAAGGGGCAGAAGACCGCTTCGATGAAGTTTTGGCCGAAATGCCAAATGTACGTCGCGATTTAGGCTATCCGCCATTGGTTACGCCGACCAGCCAGATTACAGGGTCAGCTGCGGCCTTGAACGTGCTCTTTGGCCGGTATAAGATGATAACGAACGAAGTACGCGATATTGTACGCGGGAAATATGGTCGTGTACCCGGTACCATTACGGAGGAATTCCGTAAAATGTGTATTGGTGATGAACCGGTAATTGATCATCGCCCGGCAGACGATTTGGAACCGGAATTGGGGAAAGCAAAAGAAGCCTTGGCAAAGGAAGGGTTCCCTGATGCAAGTCCTGAAGATATCTTAAGTTATACCTTATTCCCGGAAGTCGCGTTGCCTTTCTTTAAAAGCCGCAAACAGACAGAACAGCCTGTAGATTAATGAAAGCATAAAATAGCCTTAGACCAGAATCCCTTCTTAGAGGCACGATGTGCCGGCACGGGAGAGATCCGGTCTAAGGTTTTCTTTTTGCACAACAAAAAAACCTTTGAACAAAAGTCCAAAGGTTTTTATATGGTCGGAACGGCGAGATTTGAACTCGCGACCTCTTCCACCCCAAGGAAGCGCGCTACCAAGCTGCGCCACGTCCCGCTGACCTTTTAATTCTAATGGATTAAGCCGCTCTTGTCAAGGCCTAATGTATAAAAAACTGTATGGTGGCGTTTTCAAACGAGTAGTTCTATGATATAATATTAATAAATAATAATTATCGATTACTTAAAGGGGGAATTCTGATGAAGAAGATGCCTGTTCTATTTGCCGGTCATGGTAGTCCCATGATGGCTCTTGAAGATACGCCAGTGACGCAGCAATTTACAGCCCTTGGCAAGGACATACGCATGCAGTTCGGTACACCTAAGGCAATTCTTGCCATTTCTGCCCACTGGTATACGCCGGATACGTATGTGCAAACAGCAAAGCAGCCACGCCAGATTTACGATATGTACGGCTTTCCGGAAGAACTGTACCGAGTTGTCTATCCCGTGCAGGGGTGTCTGCCGCTTTCGAAATCGGTACAGTCCCTGCTGGGTCATGACGTAACTGTAAACGATGAGTGGGGCATCGATCATGGCACGTGGACCGTTCTGGTTCATCTTTTCCCGGAAGCAGATATACCGGTTGTACAGCTTTCTGTGGCCCAGAGACTGACGACAACGGAAGCCTATGCCATAGGAGACCGTTTGGCGCCCCTACGTGATGAAGGGTATCTGATTGTGGCCAGTGGCAATATTGTACATAACCTGTCCCGTGTAGAATGGCACATGCGTGGCGGGTCACCTATGGCTGAAGAATTTAGTAATCAGATTCGTGATGCCGTCGTACGGCGGGCTGATGAAGCTGTATTGCAATACAGCACGCTGCCGCAGGCCCGCTACGCCGTACCGGCACCGGATCATTTTATGCCACTCGTATATGTCCTGGGGGCAACGAAAGGGGAAGTTCCCCAGGTCTTTAATGACCATTGTGAATTAGGTGCGTTATCCATGACCGGCTTTGTCTTTGGTATGGATAAAAAATAAGTGGTTATTGATAATATGTTTCTATTGAAAATATTTGCCAAAATGGGTATAATGAATATGTAAGAAAAGCATTTTACATCGTCTGAATGAGGGAGGCGCTGAACATGGGAATAGAATCAGTAAAAAAAGTAAAGTACATCGTATCGGAAGTGTTCAAAGGCTACGCCAGCAATACCTCTGGCGGGTGCTGCGGCGTGTCATTACCGCCGGAAGAACAGCATAAACTGAAAGAACTTAAAGAAGGATCCCAGTGCAGAAATAAATAAGGTTGCTGCGGCCCGGAGTATATACTTACGGGCCGTTTTTTGTTGACAGCACATATACGTTGCAGTACACTGAATACAGAAGAAAACGCACGGCGGGGACACCACCTAGGGTGTCAGGACGCCGTGCGTTTTATTTTATATAGTGAGGTGTTCGTATTGAAAATCGTATTTAATGGAAAGCATCTGAACTGGACAGGTGGTACTGTAACGGAATTGCGCCGGCTTTACGGTGCAGGACAGGAAATTGCTATTATTAACGGCTTTGCTGCCGATGAGGATACGGCTCTCAATGAGGGAGATGAAGTATATCTCATTCCTAAGGACCGGCTGCCACCTAAGGCAGCGCTGGAAGCTATGATGTGCTCCCGCCATACGCCGCGGGTACATGAAAAAGTGCATGCCGGCCGCGTGGCCATATGCGGCCTGGGCGGTCTGGGGTCCAATGCAGCTGTCTATTTGGCCCGTACAGGTGTAGGTCATTTACACCTGATTGATTTTGATACAGTCGATGCGAGTAATCTCAACCGTCAGTCTTACATGGTGTGCGACCTGGGGCAGCGTAAGACAGATGCGCTGGCAAGACAATTACAAGACATTAACCCGTTTATTGACGTGCAGACCAGCTTTGTGCGCCTGACGGAAGAAAATATACCTGAAATCTTAAAGGACGAGCAGATAATCTGCGAAGCCTTTGATAATCCCGATGCCAAAACGATGCTTGTCCATACGGTGCTGGAAAAGATGCCGGATACATATATCGTTTCCGCCTCAGGTATGGCCGGCTATGGTGATAGTAATCGTATCCAAACCAAAAAGATTACAGACCATTTTTACATCTGCGGTGACCAGACAAAAAATGCCTGCCCCGGCCGGGGGCTCATGGCGCCACGCGTCGCTATCTGTGCCGCCCATGAAGCTAACCTTATTGTTGAACTGCTGGTAGATGTACTGAATTAATGAATCGAACGACCCTGAAAGTAGGCTGCTTTTAGGGTCTTTTTTTATTTGGTTTCCGTTCCTTTCCTGTGGTACAATAAGGGCCGTAGAGGAGGCGTGTATTGTGGATTGGCTTGTATTAGCCCTGTTTATTGCCTGCCTGATCGGTTGTGTGCTGCAGGGGATTTCTGTTGTTTGGGCCTTGGCGGCAGGGTATGTAATCTTTTTTGCTTACGGCTTGTATTGCCACCTTACTGCAGGGGAACTTTTGCGTGTCTCGTGGCGGGGCCTGCGCACCGTGCGGACTATTTTGGTCGTCATGGTGCTCATCGGTATGCTGACGACGGCCTGGCGGGCCGGTGGTACCCTGCCTATGATTGTGGCCCTGGCAGGTCAGGTTATCCGGCCCGATGCCTTTATCGTTCTGGCTTTTATTTTAAATTGTCTCGTTTCTGTATTGACGGGAACGTCTTTTGGTACGGTGGCCACCATGGGCGTTATTTGTATGTCCGTATCCCAGTTGCTGGCTGTCAGTCCTGTACTGACAGGGGGCGCCGTCATGAGCGGTGCGTTCTTTGGCGACCGCTGTTCGCCTCTTTCGACGAGTGCCCTTCTGGTAGCGACGGTAACGCGGACGAATATTTTTCATAATCTCGTCCACATGGCCCGCCATGCTGTTGTCCCGTTTGTCCTTTGCTGCCTTATTTACACCGTGTTAGGCTGGCACCAAGGAGGCGGAACGGTAAATCTCGTGATTCAGGATTTATTTTGGCAATATTTTGATCTCAATGGCTTGACGCTAGTCCCGGCTTTGGTCATTATTGCCTTTTCTCTGTTTAAGATAGATGTGCGAAAGACATTAGCCGTCAGCATTGTCATTTCTTTAGTGCTGGCAGTGTGGTTGCAGGGTATGGATATAGGTGTTTTGTTACCTATGCTCATAAGTGGTTATCATATTGCCAGTCCGGAGCTGGCGCCTATGCTAAATGGCGGAGGTATAGTCACGATGGTTCCGTCCATTGCGATTATTGCCTTATCGGCAACGTATGCAGGTATTTTTGAACGGACAGATTTATTGCATCGTTTGCGTGGCTGCATTACCCGTTTGGCAAAGGTGCTCAATCCTTTTGGCTGTATTTGGGTCGTATCCTGCTTTATCAGCATGATTTCCTGTGCCCAAACATTAGCTGTTATCTTGACGAATCAGCTTTGCCGTGACGTGCTGCCAGAAAAAGAGGATATGATGATTGCCCTGGAAGATACGGTTATCGTCAGTGCAGCACTGATTCCCTGGTGCATTGCCGCGGCCGTTCCCTTGGCAACGATGGAAGCCCCTGTCCTAAGCTTGGCAGCGGCTGTATATTTGTATATACAACCCTTGTACAGCTGGTTTACCTTTGGTCGTAAGGGGTGGTAAAGGAAAAGCGCTATTTCTTCATTCGGAGGAAGCAATAGCGCTTTTTTTGCGTTTTATCAGCCTTTCAGGACAAAGCGTTCGATGGCTTCGCCTACGGCACCTTCGTTGTTGTCTGCGTCCGTTACGACGTCGCAGTAGGCCCCGATGGCTGGGTTCAGGTTGCGTACACCTACACTGAGGGAGGCGGCGCGCAGCATTTCGATGTCATTGATGTTATCGCCAATGGCCATGGTTCTTTCTTGCGGAATGTCGAGCAACCGGGCTAAGCGTAAGAGTGCCGTTCCTTTGGTGACCTGCTTATGGTTGAATTCCAGGTAGCGGTTACTGGAATAGCTGACGGTAACCTCATCAAGGAGCGGTCCTAAGTCCTGACGGTACATATTTAAAGTGTCTATGTCCGGATCCATATAGACTATTTTGTAGATTGTTTCGCCACGCAGAAAATCGAGGCTTTTTTCGAAGGTTTCTATATTCGGCATCCGTCCTTCAAGAAATGCCCGTTCAAAGGGAACGTAATTATACAGGTAGACCTTACCATAGGGATAGACGTGCATAGTGATATTGTGTTCTGTGCCATAGGCATATAGCGCAGCTGCCAGGTCCCACGGTAAACCGTCTTCATAAAGAATAGTATTGCCTTTATTTTCTGTAATCAAGGCACCGTTATAGGAAATGACGTATTCGCCGGCTTTGCCAAACTGGCCCAGCGGCTTTTGTACCGGTCCTAAGGATTCAAAACCACGGCCTGTGCAGGGAACGAAGTGCAGCCCTGCGGCCATGGCCTGACGGATAACACGGATATTGCGCTGGCAAATAGACGCGTCGTCCCCTAGGAGGGTCCCGTCCATATCACAGGCAAGAAGAGAGTAAGTAAGCATCTAAATGGTCCTTTCATGTAAAAGTGTATTTCTTTTACTATACCGTGCCAGCCTGGGAATAGCAAGGCTGCTTTGAAAACTACTGGACAAGCAATGCGTTTCTTCGTATAATAAGACTGTTAAATTTACAAAAAGAAAGGCATAGAACAAATGAAAAAGTTGGTAGATGATCTGCGATTGATTTACAAGTGCTGCAGCCTCTACTACGAGGAACAAAAGGGGCAGCAGGAAATTTGCGAGAGTCTCGGTGTTTCCAGACCCTCTGTGTCGCGTATGCTGAAATCCGGAAAAGAATTGGGTATCGTCCGTATTGAGGTGATCAATCCTCAGGGACGTACACAAGGCATATTGGAAAAGCAGCTGGAGCAGGCTTTTGGCCTGAAAGAAGCGATGGTCGTAAGTACGGGTGCGACTACGCCAGGGAATGGGACTGTCGGAGCCGCACTGGGGAGTACAGCCTTGGCGTATTTGGCCAGGGTACTGCACGGCGGCGATTGTGTGGGTATTTCCATGGGTTTGACCTTGCGCCAGGTAGCTCAGGCACCGTGTAATACGCTGGAACCGGTTCACTGTACATTTGTTCCCCTTGTCGGCGGTATTGGCGAAGGGGTCGATACGCATGCCAATTTTTTGGCCGGCGAATTTGCCCGTCGTTTCGGTGGCGAACGGCTGCAGCTCTATTCGCCTGCCATTTTTACGGATCCTGCTGTCTTGCAGGGCTTCCGGCGGGAAGAAGCAGTGCGGCATGTCTTTGAAATGTACGAACATTTAGATACGGTCGTATTTGGTATTGGCACGTTAGATAACAGCCAGTCTACGGCCGTTCGTTTGCGTTACGTAGACAGGACGACGCTGGCTGCCTTTTCGAAGGCTGGCGCTGTAGGTGATATTTCCCTGCAGTATTATGACAAAGACGGGAATACGGAGCCGTACCGGGCGTATAACGAACGGGTAGCCGGCTTGCAGCTGCCGGCGTTTAAAAAGATAACGCGGCGCATTGCTATTGCCGGCGGTGCCTATAAAGCCCAGGCTGTATTAGGGGCCTTGCAGGGGGGCTTTATCAATGTGCTTTTAACAGATGAAACCTGTGCACAGGAACTGCTCAGATTAAAAAATCATGCTCATTTACGGGAAAGGCAGGGAAAAACATGGAAACAGTAGCAGCCTTGGCGAATGGCTTTATGGCGCTCTTTAAAGCGGGCGGTGAGACCTTTACGGCTTTTGTAACAGGCATCATCCCCTTGATTATCGTACTCATGACAGCAGTCAACTCGCTGATTAAGCTGATCGGGGAAGAACGGTTTTACAAACTGGCAAAAAAAGCCACGCGGTATACACTGACACGGTATACGGTTGTGCCCGTTTTGGCTATTATTTTTATGGGCAGTCCGATGTGCTTTACCTTTGGCCAGTTTGTGGAAGAAAAGTATAAGCCGGCATTTTATGATGCGGCCGTCAGTTTTGTCCATCCTGTAACGGGTTTGTTCCCACATGCGAATGGCAGTGAACTCTTCGTTTACATGGGTATTGCTGCAGGCGTCCAGGCAATGGGCTATGAATTGGGCGAATTAGCAGTACGCTACTTCCTCGTCGGCCTGGTAGTCATCCTCCTGCGAGGAATTATTACAGAAAAAATTTATTTGTATTTGCGCGCCCGTGACGGACGGCAAGAGACTAAGGAGGCCGGCCATGTATAAGTCCATTATTGTACGCCGCGGCAGTGGCGGCTGGGGCGGTCCTTTGACGCTTATCCCGACAGCAGAAAAACATAAAATCATCAGTATTACCGGTGGTGGCATTCACCCGCTGGCCTTAAAAATAGCCGATATGTGTGGCGGTGAAGCCATAGACGGTTTTTCCTCGGCTGTGCCGGAAGCCGAAATCCTGGCTGTCGTGATCGATTGTGGCGGTACGGCCCGTTGCGGCGTATATCCTAAGAAAAAAATCCTCACGATTAATGTGCTGCCTGTAGGCCAGTCAGGTGCCTTGGCAAAATTTATGACACCCGATTTATACGTTTCTGATGTCAAAGAGACAACCTTGGATTATGCAGACGAGTCTTCCGTTCAAGCTGCGTTGCTGCAACAGGAAGACGTAGATGCCGTGCATAAACGGGAAGATCTGAAACGCAAAATCGATGCGGCCCGGGCTTCGCAAAAACGCAATATCGTCACCCGTATCGGGATTACAATCGGTCAGGTAGTCAATAAGTTCTATGCAGCCGGCAGGGAAACGATTGATGTAACCATCAAAAATATTCTGCCCTTTATGGCCTTCGTCAGCATGATTTTGGGAATCATCAATGCCAGTGGGATTGGCAATTTTATTGCCGAAACCATTTCACCGGCAGCAGGATCCCTGCCAGGCCTGCTGGTCATCTCATTTGTCTGTGCCATTCCCTTTATTTCACCGATTTTAGGCCCTGGTGCCGTCATTGCCCAGGTCGTAGGAACGCTGGTAGGGGCAGAAATTGCGTTAGGCCATATTCCCGTACAATATGCTTTGCCGGCCCTCTTTGCCATTGATGCCCAAGTAGGCGCTGATTTTGTGCCTGTTGGCCTGAGCCTGGGTGAAGCCGAACCGGAAACGGTAGAACTGGGGGTACCGGCGGTTTTGTATTCGCGGGTTCTCACAGGCCCCTTAGCCGTATTGATTGCCTATGCAGCCAGCATAGGGATGTATTGAGGAGGAATATACGTTGAAGTATCATAGTGTCATTACTGAAATCGGTGCAGAAGCCTTGAATTTTTTGACGGATGAGTCCGTACCGTTTATTATATTATTTACTGACACAGTACCGCCGGAATTGGCGGAGGTAGCCGTATTGCACCATGCAGATTCCGTTTTTTCAGCGCCTGCAGCTGGAGATACGGTACTGATCGGTGAAAAAGTATTTGAAATTACGGCCGTAGGTGACAGTGTTGCCAAGACACTGCAGGAGCTGGGCCACTGTACGTTATGTTTTCAAGGCAGTGAAGAGCCAGAACGGCCTGGCTGTATTATGCTTGACGGTGAGGAAATGGTAACGCCTGATGATGTAAAAGCCGGGACTGTGCTGGAAATTCACTGATATGATTCGAGATTAGTATCCCCTATGGTCTGGTTACGAATACCGATACATGCTACAATAGGTGTGCAGCTACTATTTTTTATTAAGATAGGAGATTATATCACATGAAAAATGAAGAACTGGCGCAACATGCCTGCCATGTGCGCAAAAACATCGTAAAGATGCTGACAGAAGCCGGCTCGGGACATCCGGGCGGATCTCTTTCCGTTACTGATATTTTGCAGGTTCTCTATTTTGAAACGATGCATGTTGATCCGAAGAATCCAAAGAAAGCGGATCGCGATCGTTTTGTCCTTTCTAAAGGTCATTGTGCACCGGCTTTATATGCGACGTTGGTCGAAAAAGGATATTTCCCGGAAGAAGAATTATGGCATCTGCGTAAATGTGGCGCCATGCTTCAGGGTCATCCCGATATGAAACATACACCGGGCATAGATATGTCGACCGGTTCTTTGGGCCAAGGGCTTTCCTGTGCAAACGGCATGGCTCTTACGGCTAAGCTCGATAAAGCAGATTGGCGTGTATACGTCGTCTGTGGTGATGGCGAAATCCAAGAAGGTATGATTTGGGAAGCTGCTATGTCGGCAGCTCATTACAAACTGGATAACCTGACGGTATTCGTTGACCATAATGGCTTACAGATCGACGGCCCGAACAATGAAGTCATGACGGTTAATCCGATTGACGAAAAATTCCGTGCCTTCGGCTGGAATGTTCTTTCTATCAATGGTCATGACTACGATGAAATCCGTTCCGCTCTTACGCTGGCACAGCATACGAAAGGCCGCCCGACGGTTATCATCGCCGAAACCATTAAGGGTAAAGGCGTTTCCTTCATGGAAAATCAGGTAGGCTGGCACGGTAAAGCACCGAGCAAAGAAGAATGCGCAGAAGCATTAAAAGAATTGGGAGGCGAAGCATAATGGGTATTGCTACACGTGCCGCATACGGTGAAGTTCTCAAAACTGAAATCTATAAGAACCCGAAAGTCGTCGTCCTGGAAGCCGACTTAGGTTCGGCTACTAAATCGACAAACTTTAAATCCGTCGCTCCGGAACGGTATTTTGATATGGGTATTTCCGAACAGGATATGATGGGCACAGCTGCCGGTTTTGCTGCTGCCGGACGTATTCCTATTGCCAGCACCTTTGCCGTTTTTGCCGCTGGCCGGGCTTTTGAAATTATTCGGAATTCCATTTGCTACCCGAATCTGAACGTAAAAATTTGTGCTACCCATGCAGGCCTTACGGTTGGGGAAGACGGTGGCAGTCATCAGGCTGTAGAAGATATTTCCCTCATGCGTACCCTGCCGAATATGACGGTCATCAATCCGGCCGATGCTAAAGAAGCAAAGGAAGCCGTTAAAGCAGCTGTGGACTATGTCGGTCCCGTATATATCCGCCTTGGCCGTGCGGCTGTAGAAGATATTCACGATGACAGCTACCAGTTCCAGTGGGGAAAAGGCGAAGTCCTGCGCGAAGGCAGCGACGTAGCCATCATCGCGACGGGCATTATGGTAGAAAAAGCCTTAAAAGCAGCAGCAACGCTGGCTGCTGAAGGTGTGCAGTCTACGGTCGTTAACATCCATACGATTAAGCCGATCGATGAACAGCTGATTATCGACGTAGCTAAAAAGACAGGCAAAGTCGTAACGGCTGAAGAAGCTTCTGTCATCGGCGGCCTGGGCTCGGCTGTAGCAGAAGTGCTGGCAAAAAATTGCCCGACGAAACAAGCCTTTGTCGGCATTCAGGACACCTTCGGCGAATCCGGCTCCCCAGCAGAGCTGCTTAAGAAATATGGCCTTACGGAAGAACACATCGTCAAGGCTGCTAAAAGCTTATAAGATACGTCGCACAACGAAAAAAAAATCCCGCCCGGCGTTTGCCAGACGGGATTTTTTTTACGGTAAAGGGTCGATCTGATAGATGCGGGCTGCGTTTTTCCAGAAGACATCGTCCCAGTGTTCTTCTGGGACGATAGCTTTGGTAAAGGCAATATAGTCTTCCAAATTGGCTAAAGGCCAGTCGGTACCAAACATGACGCGATCCCAAAGGCCGGCATATTCGAGCCAGCCTGCCAGCGTCTTTACGTACCATTCCTTTTGCTTCAGGAATCTGGGCATGTCTGCAATCTTTCCTTCCAAAAGGCCGGATAAATCGACGGCTACGTTTTGATTCTTTTCCAAAACGGCAATAGCCGATTCAAGAAGCGGATTGCCAATGTGGCACATGACGAGCTGAACATTGCGATGGCGCGTGGCCGCTTCATCCAGGGTGAAGGGATGGCTGTATTTGAGGAGCGCGTTATCCGTCGCTGTCAGGCCTGTGTGTACGGCCACGGGCTTATGGTATTTGGCAGCCAGTTCAAAAAAAGGATCCATGACAGGATCGTAGACGTAAAAGTAGTTATAGCCCGGGTATAGTTTAAGGCCGACGCATTCCGGCCGCTGCAGATGGGCTTCTACGAGTTCGAGCTGCTGCGTATGATCTGTACCTGCGGCAACAAAGCGGTCTAAGCCTATGCAATAACGCATGAAAGGCGGGTAGTGGTGATCCTCCAAGGCCAAAGTGCGATTGCCCATGACGACACCGCAAACAATGCCCAGGCGTTTATATTCTTTTTCCAAATGAGCTGCCGTATTTTCGTGGCCTGCCGCACGGGCCAGGTCATCAAAACCGGGAAAATCGGCAAAATGAAAATGTGCATCGATTATTTTCAAGGATATCAGCTTCTTTCTTTATGCGATCACCTTTATTATAGCATATTTACGTCCTATTCCTGCGATGGCGTTGAGATAATTTCTAAATTTTATCACCAGAAGAATATGGGGACTCGACAAAAGGTCCTTGTCCATATACACTATAAAGGAGAGTGTGACAGGAATACCTGTCCCGGACTAAAAGAAAACCTGCCGGACACAGGTCGTTAGAGGAGGCGAGAGGATGAGACAGTGTATGGATGCAGACAATTTGCATCGCCGTTTAAAAAAAATTATTGGCCAGGTACAGGCCATTGACCGCATGATTGATGAAGATGTACCCTGTGAAGACGTGCTGGCCCAGATCAATGCAGCCAAGTCGGCTTTGCACAAATGTGGTCAGGTCGTACTGGAAGGTCATATTAAGCATTGTGTCAAAGATGGTATTGAGCATGGTGATGCGGACGCGACGATAGAAAAATTTACAAAGGCCGTCGAACGGTTTGCCAATATGGGATAAAAGCGGTTCCGTACAGGGGATGGTTACATATTCTGTACGGGCCGTTCTTTTTTTTAATTGACATCCCATACCCCTATAGGTATAATGTACCTATACCCCATATGGTATAAAGGAGGAGCTATGGATACATGCAAACAGTTTGTTACAGAAAAGGGGCCTGTCCTCTGCCTGGTACTTTCCGGACTGGCACTGGCCTCCAGTATATTTGATCTCGTGGCACTACCCTTTGACGCGGCCTGGGTTGCCATCCTTCTCTGCGGCGTTCCCATCGTCTGGGAAGCACTGGCAGGGTTGGTGACGCGCTTTGATATCAAGGCCGATGTCCTTGTTTCCCTGGCCCTGGTGGCGTCTGTTCTCATCGGCGAGGATTTTGCTGCCGGGGAAATTGCCTTCATCATGCAGATCGGCAGTTTCCTGGAAGAACGGACTGTAGCACGGGCTCAGGCCGGACTCGAACGCCTGGTTCATCTCAGTCCGCGTACAGCACGCCTGGTAGAAGGGGAGGAAATGCGTGTCGTACCGGCTGAAGAGGTGCCTGTCGGTGCAATTCTGCGTGTCTTGCCGGGTGAAACAATTCCCGTAGACGGCGTCATCCGGGATGGCCGTACTTCTGTGGATCAGTCCATCATGACTGGCGAATCTCTGCCAGTCGATAAGGAGACCGGTGACAGTGTCGCCAGTGGTACAGTTAACCAGTATGGTGCGTTTGACATGGAAGCAACCCGTGTCGGTGAGGATAGTTCGCTCCAGCGCATGATCCGCCTTGTCCAGTCGGCGGATGCAGGCAAAGCAAAGATCGTTGGCCTGGCTGATCGCTGGGCTACATGGATCGTCGTCGCAGCCCTGGCCTCAGCAGCGGGTATTTGGGCTGTTACAGGAGAAATAATCCGGGCTGTGACCATTCTTGTCGTCTTTTGTCCCTGCGCCCTGGTTCTGGCGACACCGACCGCGATTATGGCAGCTATGGGCAATGCTACGCGTCATGGCATTCTCGTTCGTGCCGGTGATGCATTGGAACGTCTGGCCCAGGTAACACGTATTGCTTTTGACAAGACCGGCACACTGACCTATGGCGAACCCCATGTGACGGCTATCCATAGCTTTGACGAAGCTGTGCCGGAACTGACACTCTTTGCCTGGACTGCTGCGGCAGAAGCGCGTTCAGAACATCCGTTAGGCCAGGCGATCGTCGCTGATTACCTGCAGGAAGAGGGCCGCGTCCTCCCGGCGGCAACAGACTTTATGATGCTGCCAGGCCGTGGTGTCCAGGCCGTCGTCTCAGGGAAACGCCTCGTGGCAGGCAATCTGCGCCTTTTAGCAGCTGAAGGCCTGACCCTCACGGAAAAACAGACGGCACAAGTAGAGCGTTTTCTATGTGATGGCTGTACGGTCATCTACCTGGCCCTGGACGGAAAGGTAGCCGGTTTTGCCGCCCTTTCAGACCGTCTGCGCAGCGATGCCCGGGAAACCATGGCAGGCCTGCGCCAGGCCGGTACAGAGCCAGTCCTGCTTACAGGGGATAATGAAAGTGCAGCCTGGCATATAGCCCGTACCCTCAGCCTTACGGATGTCCGTGCCTCCTGCCTGCCTGAAGATAAACTTCGTTATATAGAAGCCCTTCAGACGAAAGGGGAAAACGTTTGCATGGTCGGCGATGGCATCAATGACGCACCGGCCCTGAAAAAGGCCTGGGTCGGCATTGCTATGGGCGGTGCCGGCAGTGATATCGCTATTGATGCAGCTGATTTGGCCCTCGTCGGTGACGACATTCATGAACTGCCTCACCTCCTGCGCTTATCGCGGCATATGATGCGGGTCATCCGCTGGAATTTGACCTTTTCTATGAGTCTTAATTTTATTGCTATCATTTTGGCTGCGACGGGGCTCCTGCATCCCGTTGTAGGTGCCCTGGTTCATAACGCCGGTTCCGTTTTCGTCATCATCAATTCAGCCTTCCTGCTTACGTGGCAGGAAAAGGGAAGCCGTTCCTATGGCGGACCGGCCGTTTACCGGCAGGCAGAAACAACCTGACGTATCCCCTTGAAAAAGAAGAGCGTCCTGTAATAAAAGACAGAATATAAATTATTTTAGCAGGTCATACACAGAAACCCGGATAGGAACGTCTTATTTAAGGCGTGATCCGGGTTTCTTACACTTTTATATTCTATTTACAGAAAAACATTATGATTTTTCAGGTATAACTTAAAAAATAAGAAAATACATAGCGAAGATAAATGGAAATGTATAGAAAACTTTCACTTTGACAGGTGTATATTATATTGCGTATAATGAGGCTTGTGGAAAACGGCGGAGGCTTCGGAAGGAGCTTCGCTTATCATGGTAAAAAAAGGTATGCAGATCGGTTTATTGATTTTTGGTATGACCTTTGGTGCCGGAAATCTTATTTTTCCACCGTCGCTGGGGTTTCAGGCCGGCCCGGCCTTTGTGCCGGCTATTATCGGCTTTATTTTATCCGGCGTCGGTATGCCTGTCGTGTCACTCATCATGGGGACGTTTAACCCTGGTGGCTTCCGGGCGGAAATGAATCGAAAAATATCGCCTTTATTCTCGTTAGTTATTTTAACCTTAATTTATTTGGCCATTGGACCTTTGATGGCCATTCCCCGTACGGCGGCTACGTCTTTTTCCGTAGGTATTTTGCCTATTGCTGGTGATGGTACATGGCAGCTGGCCGTATACACTCTTTTATATTTTGCACTGGCTTGGTGGCTTTCGATTACGCCATCCAAACTCCTTTCCCGTATTGGCAAGGTTTTGACACCTATTTTTGCTATTATGATCGTGATTCTTTTTGTCGTAGGACTCATGGTCTATACGTCTCCGGAATTGGCTGTGCCTGCAGGCAAGTATGCTTCAGCTGCCTTTGGCAGCGGCTTTATTGAAGGCTATAATACGGTGGATACCATCGCAGCCTTTGCCTTCTGCATCATTGCCCTGCAGACGATGCAGCAAATGGGATTTGCCTCGAAACGGGAATATTATATCAGCGTTTGGGCAGCCGGTGCCTCTGTGGCAGTCCTCATGGGCGGCCTCTATCTGGGCTTAGGCCTTTTGGGGAACCATTTTCCTATTCCGCCTGAAGTGTATCAGAATCCCTCTATCAATCTGGGGGCCTATGTCCTGACCCAGGCTTCGTATACACTTCTCGGTTCTGTAGGGGTATGGTTCCTGGCGGTCATGGTAGCCTTGGCATGCTTTACCACCTCTGTCGGCCTGATTGCAGCCGTTTCGGAATTTTTTGCTGCAGAATTTCCCCGTATTTCCTATAAAGGCTATGTAACGATCATTACGGTTTTCAGCTTTGCCGTTGCCAATATGGGATTGAATCAGATCATTACGGTGTCCCTGCCCTTATTGCTGTTTGTGTACCCCATTGCCATTACGGTTGTCATGCTGATTATTGTCAACAAATTTGTCCGTCTCTCCCGTCCGGGCATGCGCCTTTGTGTAGCTGTTGCCGGTATCTGTGCCGTCATCGATATTCTGCATCAATTTGCCGGTGTGGCCCTTGCCGGTACGATTATGGAAGGACTGCCTTTGGGTGCCAGCGGCTTAGGCTGGATGGTACCGGTTTGCATCTGTCTGCTCCTTTCCTTGGTGTTGCCACAGAAGATAACCGGCCAGGTTGACGTCGTAGAAGAGACAAAGTAATTGTAAGAGCCCCGTGCGTTTTCCCCAAAAAGACTGCTTCAATGAATGGGCGTTGGAGCAGTCTTTTTACTTTCTAAAAATATATTGACAAGAAATGAATTAGATTCTAGAATATAGATAATTATTTTTGTAAGGGGATACCTTAGCAAATGGAGGAGTTTTCATGAAAGAAACAGCCATGACCGGTAAACGGGTAACGAAGCGGCAGTTACAGACAGAGGCAAACCGGCAGTACATCATGAACGTGGCACAGGAATTATTTTCCCGGCAGGGCTATGAAAAGACGTCTATGAAAGAAATCAGTACAGCTGCCCGCCTGCCCATTGGCTCGTTGTATTATCATTTTAAGAATAAAGAAGACCTGTTGCTGAAAATCTGTGTCGACATTGCCAGAACACCTATGCCGAATCTGTCGCAGGATACGGTACAGAAGGCCAAAAAGCCTTATGGTCATCTGTTTAAAGAAATCGATATGTATGGTGATGTGTGGGCCAATGCAGGGGAAGCCTTCGCTTATAATGTGTATAAGACGTTTGAATACATTTATGATACAGAACACAGCTACTTATCAATCGATTTTTATAATAATATCCTCAACTTCATAAAAGTAGCCCAAAACATGGGTACCTTTGACACGTCCGTTTCGGCAGAAGAAGCGACAGAATACCTCTTCATGATTATACGGACACTGATCTATGAATGGTCCCAAACGCGGTCGCACCATGAAGACGTGTGGCTCTGTGGCAAGTACTTGCCGCGTATTTTAAAAACCTTTATGAAAGAGCAGACAGAATAACGCCCGGACGGGCGTTTTTCTTTTTTTGGTGCCCCTGGTGTAGTATAATAAGGTACAGTGTTATGCAAAGGAGAAAACGCGATGAGACCTTTTGTACATCTGCATGTACATACGCAATACAGTCTCTTTGACGGCATGTGCCGCATACCGGAAATGGTAAGCCGGGCCAAAGAGCTGAACATGCCGGCTGTTGCCATTACGGACCATGGCAACATGTACGGCGTCATCCATTTATATAAAGAAGCCGAAAAGCAGGGCATCAAGCCCATCCTGGGCTGTGAAGTCTATATGACACGGGGCAGCCGTTTTGAGCAGAAAACGAAGGAACGGCTCTGCCACCTGATTTTGCTGGCCAAAAACACGACGGGCTACCATAACTTAGTTAAAATCGTTTCCAAAGGCTTTACAGACGGCGAGAACAATTACCATAAGCCCCGCGTCGATTACGACCTCCTGGAACAATATCATGAAGGCCTGATTGCCCTGAGTGCCTGCATTGAAGGCCATATGCAGCAGGATATTATTAACCATAACGAAGCCGGTGCACTGCGCACGTTAAAGGAATTAACACGCATTTTTGGCCGTGACGATTTCTATTTGGAAGTGCAAAACCATGGCCTGCCGGAAGAAGCATTGGTCCGTCAGGTCTTTAAACGCTGGTCTCAGGAGTATGATCTTAAACTGGTAGCAACGAATGACTACCATTATATTCATCGCAGCGATGCTGCAGCCCAGGAAGTCAAACTCTGTATTTCTACGGGTTCGACCTTGGATGACCCAAGCCACTTCCGCTTTTCTAATGATGAATTTTATATGAAAAGCGGCGACGAAATGGCGGCCCTCTTTCCCGATATGCCGGAAGCTCTCGATACGACGCTGGAAATTGCCGACAAGTGTGACGTCAAGATTTCCTTTGACGAACGGCATTTGCCCCAGTTTCCCGTACCGCCTGGCGAAACAGATGAAACCTACCTGCGCAAGCTTTGTGAAGAAGCACTGCCTAAGCGCTACAATCCCATTACGAACGAAGTACGCCAGCGTCTGGACTATGAATTGGGAGTCATCAATCAGATGGGCTTTCCGTCGTATTTCCTCATCGTTTGGGATTACGTCAAATTTGCCCGCGATCATGATATTCCCGTCGGTCCGGGCCGCGGCTCTGCAGCCGGCTCTGTCGTGGCCTATCTCTTAGGCATTACCGGCCTGGACCCGCTCAAGTATAACTTGCTTTTTGAACGCTTCCTGAACCCGGAACGAGTGACCATGCCGGATATTGATATGGATTTTTGCTATGAAAACCGCAGCCGTGTCATTGACTACGTAACGCGTAAATATGGCGCCGATCACGTGGCCCAGATCATTACCTTTGGTACCCTGGCCGCCCGGGCCGTCCTGCGCGATGTAGGCCGCGTCCTGGACATACCCTTGAACGAAGTAAACCGCATCCTGAAACTGGTGCCCAATGAACTGGGGATTACCCTCGACAAGGCCCTGGCGGAAAGCAAGGAATTCCGTCAGGAATACGAAGATAATGAATTGGTACACCGCCTCGTCGAGTATGGCAAGGTTCTCGAAGGACTGCCACGCCATTCATCGACCCATGCTGCGGGCGTCGTAATTTCTGCTGCGCCTGTCGATGACTATGTACCTGTCCAGTATTCAAAAGAAGGCTATTTGACGACACAGTTCGATAAGGACCTGGTCGAAGAGCTGGGTCTCTTAAAAATGGACTTCTTGGGCTTGCGCACGCTCACCGTCATTGGTGATGCAGTAAAGCTCATCAAAGCCAACCGGGGTATCGATTTGGATATCAATGCTATCCCTTTAGATGACCCTGCTACGGGAAAACTCCTTACAGAAGGTGATACGGCCGGTGTTTTCCAGATGGAATCCGATGGCATTACCAACCTAGTTAAGGAATTGGCGCCTACCCATTTTGAAGATATGATACCGACCGTTGCTTTATACCGTCCGGGACCTCTGGGCAGCGGTATGGTAGAGGATTTCATCAAGGGCAGCCATGGGGAAAAGGAAGTCACGTACCTGCACCCGCTATTAGAGCCCATTCTGAAAGATACGTACGGTGTCATCCTGTATCAGGAACAGGTCATGCAGATTGCCTCTGTCATGGGTGGTTTTTCCCTGGGAAAAGCTGATTTGCTACGCCGGGCCATGGGCAAGAAGAAGGAATCGATCCTGATCGCTCAACGCCAGGATTTCTTGGAAGGAACGCGTAAAAACAACATTGATGACGAGATTGCCAATAAGGTTTTCGATCTCATGGTTTATTTCGCCGGCTATGGGTTTAATAAATCCCATTCTGCAGCCTATGCGTATATTGCCTGGCAGACGGCGTATTTAAAGGCGCACTTCCGGCCGGAGTTTATGGCGGCGACCATGACCAGTGTCATTAACGATATCAGTAAAATCAGTTACTATATCCAGGAATGTACGCGCCATGGCGTGAAGGTCCTGTCGCCTGATGTCAATGCCAGCGTCTATATGTTTTCTGTTCAAGGGGAAGATATCCGCTTCGGCCTCTCCGGCGTGAAAAGTGTCGGTGAAAATACGATCCATGAAATTGTGCGTCAGCGTGAAGCCGGCGGCCCGTATACGTCCCTGGCTGATTTTTGCGGCCGTGTCGATTTGCACGTCGTCAACCGGCGGGCCATCGAAAGCCTTATCAAATGCGGTGCTATGGATTCCTTTGGCAAACGGCGCTCACAGCTCATCGCTGTCCTCGACCAGGCCGTCAGCATGGGAGCGCTCCTGCAAAAAGAAGAGGCGTCAGGTCAGATGGGACTCTTCGATTTAGAAGATGAACCGTCTGTTGCCGAGCTTACGTACCCCGATGTTCCGGAATACCCTATTGAAATGCGCTTGGCCATGGAAAAGGAATATGACGGCTTTTATTTCTCCGGACACCCCTTAAATGCCTATAAAGAGGCGATGCAGCGTGTGACACCTCTGGCTGTTTTCTTTGCCGAAGACCGGCAACAATACGATGGCAAAATTATTACGATTGGCGGTTTGATCACTGGACGGCGGCAGGTCATGACAAAACGGCATGACGCTATGGCAATCCTCACGGTAGAGGATTATACCCATTCGCTGACAGTCGTCTTATTCCCTAAGACCTATGCTCGCTATGCGGCTGTAGCAGCTGTTGATGCGGCTGTGTGCATCCGTGGCCGGGCTGATATTACGGATGATTCTGTCCAGCTCCTGGCCGAAGAAGTGACTCCCTTAGGACAAATGAAGGACCGTGCAGCCGGCCCGGTACGCCCTTCGGCAGCCCAAATGCGACAGGGGATGGCAGCAGCTCCTGGGAGTGGCGCTACGTGGCATGCAGGTATGGGGACAAAACTCTATATTAAAATTCCGGCTCATCTGGAACGGAGTAATCTGAGCACTACCATTGCCAGTGTGCTGGAACGCCATCACGGCGACGTGAAGGTCTATTTCCACCTCATGGGTAGCCGGCGTACAATTCTTACTAATGAGTGCTATTGGGTGACGACAGATGAAGCACTGCACCAGGAGCTGCAGGCTCTCCTGGAGCCCCATTCACTGGTTATCAAGTAACATATAGAAAATGCGTCCGCCGAGGCGGGCGCATTGTTTTAGGCTGATTTTTCTTCGCTTCCTTCAGGAATGATACGGGCTAAAACGACGTGCAGGCGTTTGTTATACTTTTGCATGGACGCGTCGATTTCTTTCCGGATCCGGATGCAGTTTTCTTCCGTATATTCTTCAGGGGGAATGTGCAGATCACAAATTATATTGGGATGAATGGAACCGGCTGTAAACCGCAGATTGTCCGTATGATACTGGGGATATTCGTTTTGAATCATTTTATCTAACAGCTGGCGCATGTCGTTGACGATTACCGGATCCATACAGAGGGGATCCATATGGACGTTGATATTGATTTGAAAATTTCGTTTTAACTGGTCTTCCAGCTCGTCGATTGCCGAGTGGACTTCGACAATATCCGACGTAGAAGGTACTTCGACATGAATGGAAGCATACGTACGGCCTGGCCCGTAATCGTGTATTTTCAGGTCGTGTACGCCTAGTACATAGGGACAGCGAAGGGCACACGCCGTAATGTCTTCAACGAGTTTAGGGTCCGGTGCCTGGCCGAGAAGAATATTGACGACATTTTTAGCCAGCTTGATACCGGAATAGAAGATCAGCACGCCAATAGCTGTGCCGGCTGCGGCATCGATAGGCAGCGTCGTGTATTGCTGGGCCAGCGTAGCAATCAGTACCCCTGTCGTTGCGATAGCGTCGTTAATACTGTCCGAAGCGGTAGCCTCATTGACACTGGAGTGGATCTGTTTGGCTATATAGCGGTTATACAGGCACATCCAGAACTTGACGATAATCGAGGCGACGAGAATAGCCATGCCCCAAAGGGAAAAATCAAGCATTTCCGGTTCAAAAAACTTCCGGACCGATGCTTCGCAAAGCTTAAAGCCGACGATGAGGATAAGAATGGCGATGGTCAGGGAGGCAAGATATTCAAAGCGTCCATATCCGAAGGGATGGTCTTCGTCAGGCGGCCTGTTGCTGAGCTTGGCACTGATGATCGTAATAAAGGACGACCCCATGTCACTTAAGTTATTGAAGGCATCCGAAATAATGGCAATGCTATTGCTGGCCAGACCGACGAGCAATTTGCCTATAAAAAGAAACAGATTACAGATAATGCCGACGATGCCGCCGACGATACTGTATTGTTCCCGTACTTTTTTATCTGTTGTATCCTCGTAATTGCGGACACAATGGTGTATGATATATTCAATCATAATCAGTCGCCTCTCTTTTTCACATCGCCTTTATTATATCATGTTATAGATAGAAGGAACAGGCGAAAGGACAAAGAAAGGCCGCTGGAGAGGGGAGAAAAATTCATAGGAAAGTTAGATTTTTCTTGCAATTCCATACCTCCTATGATATACTATCCTAGCATAGGTTGTGTATGATAGATGAGGAGAGGTGTAAATCGTGAAAGAAGGAATTCATCCGAACTACGGTGTAGCTAAAGTTACCTGCGCTTGTGGCAATACATTCGAAACTGGTTCTACAAAATCGGAACTGCATGTTGAAATTTGCTCTAAATGCCATCCGTTCTATACGGGTCAGCAGCGTGCTCAGCAGGCTCGTGGCCGTATTGAACAGTTCAATAAACGTTATGGTAAAAAAGCTAGTAAATAAGCAGTACAAGTGTGCAGCAGAGCAGAAATGCTCTGCTCTCTTTGTATATATAGGAAAGGGGTGTGCCTTATGAGCAAGCCAACTACGTATGTAGGCGGACAGGCCGTCATTGAAGGCGTTATGATGCGCGGCCCGAAATACATTGCGACAGCTGTACGGACTCCGGTCGGTGACATTACCGTAAAAAAGGATGAAGTACATTCTCTGTCAGACCGGTACCCGGTTTTAAAAAGGCCCTTGCTGCGCGGCACCATCGCCTTATATGAATCCCTGGTATATGGCATGAAATGCCTGTCCTATTCGGCCCAGGCTGCCGGTGAAGAAGATGAAGAATTGACGAAACCGCAGATGATGGCAACGATGGCTTTTTCCATTGCCTTGGCCATCATCGTCTTTCTTTTGATTCCTACTTATGGCGCCAAATTTGTTCCCGGTGTAGCAGACAGTACGATGGGACTGAATATCGTCGAAGGCGTGCTGCGTCTGCTTATTTTTCTCTTATATATATGGGGAATTTCACTGACGAGTGATATAAAGCGGGTCTTTGAATATCATGGTGCAGAGCATAAGACCATTTGGACCTATGAGTCCGGAGAAGCACTAACCGTGGAAAATGTGCGTAAGCACAGCCGGCTTCATCCGCGCTGTGGCACGAATTTCTTGTTGATCGTCATGTTTGTGTCGATCTTTGTCTTTGCCTTCCTGGGCTGGCCTAATCTCTTTGAACGTGTCCTTTCACGCGTTCTGCTCATGCCTGTCGTAGCCGGTATCAGCTACGAAATGATCCGCCTCGCTGCGCGGACAAAAAGCCCACTCGTACAGACACTGTTCAAGCCGGGCTTGTACCTTCAGTATTTGACGACGCGGGAACCGCATGATGATCAGATTGAGGTAGCTATTGAAGCACTCAATGCGGCAAAACCGGACGACGTGAACGACCAGGCACAAACGTGTACTGTAGAGATTATTACCCAAGAAACTGCTCCGGCAGCTTCTAAGGTACAAGATGCCGTAACATCCGGAACGGAGTCTGCGTAATCGCAGGCTCCGTTTCCTAGAGAAAGAGAGGAATTTACGTGTTTATAGATAAAGTGCAGGCTGTAGAAAATAAATTTATGGATTTGGAGCAGCGCATCAGTGACCCTTCTGTCATTGCCCGTCAGGACGAATGGCAGAAGCTGACACGGGAACATGCGTCCTTATCGCCTATTGTCGAAACGTACCGGAAATATAAGAATATAACCGAACAAATCGCAGGCGACAGGGAATTGTTGCAGGACCCTGACAGTGATGCGGAAATTATCGCCATGGCCAAGGAAGAACTGGCAGACCTGGAAAAGGAACAGGCGTCCCTGGAAGAAGAACTCCATATCCTCATGCTGCCTAAGGACCCGCGCGATGACAAAAATGTTATTATGGAAATCCGCAGCGGTGCCGGCGGCGACGAAGCGGCTCTCTTTGCAGGGGATCTCTTCCGCATGTACATGAAATATATTGAAAAGCAGCCTGGCTGGAAGGCCAGTATTATCAGCTCCAATGAACCGGAACTGGGAGGCTTTAAGGAAGTCATTTTTTCTGTCGAAGGGCATAATGTCTATGGCAAGCTCAAATACGAATCGGGCGTACACCGTGTGCAGCGCGTGCCTGTGACAGAAGCCGGCGGCCGTATCCATACGTCTACGGCGACGGTGGCTGTGCTGCCGGAAGCAGAAGATGTAGAAGTCAACCTGAACATGGATGATGTGCGCGTCGACTATTTCCGTTCAAGCGGTGCCGGTGGCCAGCACGTCAATAAGACCAGTTCAGCCGTGCGTATGACTCATATGCCTACAGGCATTGTCGTCGAATGCCAGGATGAACGGTCCCAGCTGGAAAACCGAGCGAAAGCTATGCGCGTCCTCAAAGCCCGTCTCATGGATAAGGCCCAACAGGAAGCCGATGCAGAAATTACAGAAGCCCGGCGCAGTCAGGTTGGCACAGGTGACCGCAGCGAACGTATCCGGACGTATAATTTCCCACAAGGCCGCGTAACCGATCACCGCATCAATCTGACGCTGTACAAGCTGGAAAGCGTCTTAAACGGCGACTTAGATGATTTTATTCAGGCTCTGGCAGAAACGCGGCGGACAGAACTGATGAAAGAAGAAAATGAAAATGAGTAATATGTGGACCATTGGTTCCATCCTTACGTGGACGACGCAGTATTTTTCCGGCAAAGGTATCGATTCAGCCCGGCTGGATGCGGAAATTCTTCTCTCTCATGTACTTCAAAAGGAACGGATCTACTTATATGCTCATTATGACGAACCTCTGAACGGACCGGAACTGGCGGCCTATCGGGAACTGGTCAAAAAGCGGGCCGGCCGCTTATCGGTAGCACATATCCTGGGGCAGCGTTCTTTTATGGGCTTTGATTTTACTATCAACCGGCACGTTCTCGTGCCACGGCCGGAAACAGAAATGCTCGTCGAAACCGTTATGGAGACTGTCCCCGAAGACGGCACAGCTTCCTTTCTTGACTTGGGAACGGGCAGCGGGGCTATCGTACTCAGCCTTCTGGCCCTGCGGCCGCAGTGCACCGGTACGGGCGTGGATATTTCTGCAGATGCCCTGGCTGTAGCCAGGGAAAACGGGGAAAAGCTGGGCCTGACAGAACGCGTGACATGGCTGGAAAGTGATTTGTTCGCCGCTGTGCCATCGGCTACATACGACTGGATCCTGTCTAACCCGCCTTATTTGACAAAAGAAGATATGCAGAACCTGGAACCGGAAGTACGCTACGATCCGCCACAGGCCCTCTTTGGCGGTGACGATGGGCTGGAACTGTACAGGCGTATTGCTGCCGGGGCTGCGTCGTATCTGAAAGAGGATGGCTGTTGCGCTGTCGAAGCCGGTGCCGGCCAAAGCCAGGCTATTGCCCGGATTTTTACGGAAACAGGAGCGTTTACTCTGAAAAAAATTGTTAAGGACTACGGCGGTATCGAACGGGTCGTAGTCTGCCAACGAAAAGAGTGTTGATAAATGAAACAGACAAAGATTGTCCGTATTACAGATGTAGAAAAAGATAAGGCCCTCTTAGAAGAAGCCGGCCGGATTATTCGCGACGGCGGCATCGTCGTTTTTCCGACGGAAACGGTATATGGTATCGGTGCTAACGGTCTTGACCCGGACTGCTGCCGTAGTATTTATGAAGCCAAAGGCCGGCCTAGCGATAATCCCCTAATCCTGACTGTGCCGGATCAGGCTGGAGCAAAAAAAATTGCTGCCTCTATTTCACCGACAGCACAGAAGCTGCTGGATACCTTTTGGCCAGGCCCCTTGACCATCATTTTTCCGCGAAAGGCCTGTGTCCCGGATGCGGCTACAGGCTGCCTGGATACTGTGGCCGTCCGTTGTCCTGACCATGCTATTGCCCATGCCTTCCTGCAGGCTGCCGGTGTTCCTGTGGCAGCTCCCAGTGCGAATCTGTCCGGACGGCCCAGCCCGACTACGGCAGAGGAAGTCGCTCATGATATGAATGGCCGCGTCGATATGATTATCGATGGCGGTCCTTGCCATATTGGTGTCGAATCGACGATTGTCGAATGCAATGACGATGGCGGCATCACTATTTTGCGTCCCGGTGGCGTTACGCTGGATATGTTGCAATCCGTAGTAGGCGAAGTACGCATCGACCCGAATATGGTAACCGGAAAAGGCGTACCCAAGGCACCGGGCATGAAATACCGGCATTATGCGCCGTCGGCACCGATGACCGTATATGTAGGTTCTGTTGCCGCTGTGCAGCAGGCCATGAAAGAACGATACGAAGCTCTGACGGCAGCAGGGAAGAAAGTAGGCTTTCTGGTTAGCCAGGAAGTGGGAGAGATTTTTCCACACGATGCCATGTATATTTGGGGCAGCCATGATGATAAGGCCTCCCTGGCCAGCCAGCTTTATACGGGTCTGCTCAATTTTGATGCCGTTCAGGTCGATTATATCCTCGCCGAAGGTACAGATGAAGAAGGATTGGGCATGGCCATTATGAACCGTATGAAGAAATCGGCCGGTGGCGATGTACGTCACGTGCAGGGATAATAAGATTACTTTATTTTTTCCTTGCAGGAGAGTATAATATTATCGGATTTGTATGTTGCGTATCATTTTATGATTTGCCCAACGTATATAAGGAGGAATTGACAATTATGAAATTAGTAATCGGCTGTGACCACGGTGGTTTCGATTTGAAGGAAAACATTAAGCAGTACCTGGATGAACAAGGCATTGCTTATACCGACTATGGTACGCTGACACCGGAACGGTGCGACTATCCGGTTATTGCGAAGAAAGTGGCAGAAGCTGTTGCAGATGGTACCTTCGACCGGGGCATTCTCATTTGTGGTACCGGCATTGGCATTGGCATTGCAGCCAATAAGGTGCATGGCATCCGGGCAGCCCTTTGTCATGACATGTTTTCGGCTGAATACTGCCGTCGTCATAACGATGCCAACATTCTCACCATGGGCGGCCGCGTCATTGGACCGGGTCTGGCCAGAGAAATTGTCCGTATCTTCTTGAATACAGGGTTTGATGGCGGCCGTCACGAAGTGCGCGTCAATATGATCAAGGAAATGGATAAATAAGCAATCAGTCAGCAGAGAAAGGAATTAATTGCCATGCAGGTACAAGTAATGAATCACCCGCTTATACAGCACAAAGTAACGCTTATGCGGAAGAAAGAAACAGGTTCTAAGGATTTTCGTCAGTTGTTGGAAGAAATTACTATGCTCATGGGCTATGAAATCACACGGGACCTTCCCTTGGAAGATGTAGAAATCGAAACGCCCATGCAGAAAATGACGGGCAAGCAGATCAGTGGCAAAAAACTAGTCATCGTCCCCATCCTGCGTGCCGGCCTGGGTATGGTTCAGGGTATGCTTAACCTGATTCCGACAGCAAAAGTTGGACATATCGGCTTATACCGTGACCCGGAAACGAAGAAGCCTGTAGAATACTATTGCAAGATGCCTGATATCGACGGTCGTGATTTTATTATTGTCGACCCCATGCTGGCTACGGGCGGCAGTGCAGCCGCTGCCATTACGCTCCTCAAGCAGCGTGGCATTAAGAATATCAAGTTCATGTGTCTCGTCGCGGCTCCCGAAGGCGTACAGTGCCTGAACCGTGAACATCCGGATGTTAAAATTTATACAGCAGCCCTGGATGATAAACTGAATGAAAACTGCTATATCCTGCCTGGTCTCGGCGATGCAGGGGACCGCATCTTTGGTACGAAATAAAAAAGATAATAAAAATCCGGACTCTCCCAGGAGAATCCGGATTTTTTCGTTAATGGGCAGGCACGGCCACGGAGGCAATCTGTTCGGGAACATAGGGGGTTTCCTGATAGACCAGGTTGAGCCAGTTATGGTAGAAGATATGGGCATAGCTGCACCAAATGAAATTGGGCGTGTTGCGGTCGTCGTTGCCGGGGTAATAATTTTCCGGCGGAGCAATGGGCAGGCCCTTATTTTTATCGCGGAAGTATTCCTTCGCCAGCGTATCCCGGTCGTATTCGAAATGACCGAGGATGAAGAACCGGCGGTGATCAGGCGTGCCGATAATGTTGATGCCGTTGTGGACATTGCGGGAAAGGATTTCCAGTCCTGGCGTATTATAGACGGCAATGTCGTCGATGGCTGTATGACGGGACTGGGGAATGAAATAGCGGTCGTCAAAGCCGCGCAAGAGGGGATGGTTGCGTACGGTCAGCTGATATTCATAAATGCCAAAAAGCTTGGCCGGTAAAAGCCGTTTTTCAATATTGTAGAAATGATATAAGGCGGCCTGGGCGCCCCAGCAGAAAGAGAGCAGGGAGAAGACGTGGGTCTTAGACCACTCCAGGTATTGCAGCAGTTCATCCCAGTAATCTACGTCCGTAAAGTCCAGTGTTTCTACGGGTGAGCCTGTAATGATCATGCCGTCGTAATAGGAATCCTTGATTTCATCAAAGGTATAGTAGTTTTCTTCCAGATACGACGAGTCCGTATTGGCGCTGACGTGGGTAACAGTATGACAGAAGTCGACTTCGACCTGCAGCGGCGAGTCGCCTAAGAGACGCAGGTATTGTAATTCGGTAATCTTTTTTAAGGGCATCAGGTTCAAGATAAGAATACGCAGGGGTCGGATATCCTGGTGAATGGCTCTGCCTCTATCGATGGTAGAAATTCCTTCTTGTTGTAATTTTTCTTTTGCGGACAAACCGTCAATGATTTTGATAGGCATGAAATATTCTCCTCTTTTCTAAACTATAACAGGGAAAACCAGATAAAATTTGACGTTTGCAGACAATAAAAAAAGCTCCCTGTCCCACATGGGACGGAAGCACCGTGATACCACCCAACTTTACCATTGCCTCACGGCAACAGCCTCTGCAGGTACGCTGGCCTGAGCCATTAATACCTTGGCACTGTAACGGGTGCACCCGGACGGTCTGACTATTCGACACGCCTGCTCGGAGTCCATCTTCAGCAACATTTCCTGCTCATCCTTTCACCAGTACGGATGCTCTCTGTGTCATTTCCTGTTGCGTACTCTTCTCGTCTTAGCAATACTATCAAATTATTTCCATTATCTTATCATGGAAACAAGCTCTTGTCAAATATAAGAAAAGAAGTAGCGGCGCAGCAATTGTTGCCAACGGGCATAGGCTGCATGTGAGGTAGGTATAACGAAGAGAAAAAAATCCTTGACAAATAGCAGTCAGATGGATAAAATATGTAGGTAAGCTTTTCACTTGGACTCCACTAGCCCCGGAGAAAAAGAACCTAAAGCTTAGGTTTAGTCAGTATTCAGGGAGGATTGTACAGCATGAAAACTACATTTATGGCTAACGCTGGCAACATCGAACGTAAATGGTATGTTGTTGACGCTGAAGGCCAGACATTAGGTCGTCTTGCTGCCGAAGTCGCAAAAGTTCTTCGGGGAAAAAATAAACCGACGTTTACCCCGCATGTAGATACAGGCGATTATGTAATCGTTATCAACGCAGCAAAAGTCAAACTCACAGGTAAGAAACTCATTCAGAAAACGTATTTCCACCATTCCGGTTATCCCGGTGGTTCCAAATTCACACAGGCCGGACATATGCTCGAAAAACGTCCGGAACGCGTTGTTGAAATGGCCGTTCGCGGTATGTTGCCGAAGAACAAACTCGGTGAACAGATGTATCGCAAACTGAATGTATATGCAGGTGCTGAACATCCGCATCAGGCACAGCAGCCAGAAGCATTAGAATTGGACATTCGTTAATCGTACCGGGAGGAAGATTTCATGGCAGTAGCACAGTACTACGGCACTGGCCGTAGAAAAACATCCGTTGCCAGAGTTCGTCTGGTTCCGGGTCAGGGCAAGATCATCGTTAACAAAAAAGAATTAACAGAATATTTCGGCCGTAAAACGCTGGAACTGGTTATTAAACAGCCGCTCGTACTGACTGGTGTAACAGAACAGTATGACGTAGTCGCCGATGTAAAAGGTGGCGGTCCGTCCGGCCAGGCCGGCGCTATCCGTCACGGCATTAGCCGCGCACTTTTGGAAGTGGATGCTGATTTCCGTCAGCCCCTGAAAAAAGCCGGTCTCCTTACACGTGACCCGCGTGAAAAAGAACGCCGTAAATACGGTCTCAAGAAAGCCCGTAAGGCTTCTCAGTTCAGCAAGCGCTGATTATTTTGCCAAAAACACTGCATGTCCTATGGACAGGCAGTGTTTTTTTACGTATACAAAAAAGAGGAAGACTGTGTGCTATGTCTCCCTCTTTTCAGGTATGGTCCTATTATTTTACTTTTTCAACGAGGATTGCAATGATGTCGCGCATAGGGGCTGTATCTTCTAAGAACGTAAAGGTGACACAATCCATACCCGGAATCCAGACTTTGATTTCTGTATCCATATCTTTATTCAGACTTACTTCAGCCGAATAAGCGGAGATGCTGCTGTAAGGAATGCATAGGCCGGCCTTGTGTTTTGCCGTATAGGCTTCGATACGGATGGCGATAATCTTTTCATCTGTAAAGACGAGAACATTGCGCTGGGACATGAATTCCATGAGGACCCGTTCGTTTTTGCCGAGCAGTTTATCATACAGGTCATGTTTAAAGCCGATTTCATTCTTTTCAGAGAGCATAATTTTTCTTTCATCTTTGTCGTTGAACATAGACATACCTCCTTATGATGAAAAAGCATCCTTTGATTTTCTCATAGCGTATCCGTATGAGAGATGAGTGTTTTCTTTATTCTAATATATAGTATAATATACTTGTTATCAAATGGGAAAGACTTTTGCTTATAATAATGGGCAAAATGTTTTAAAAAAGGGGGGGTTTGTGATGAGCAAGTACTATATTGCAAGTTGTGTCTTTACGTGGCATTATCCGCAGCTTAGCCAGCGCGCCCAGGCCTATGCAGAAAAAAAGGGGCTCACGGTAGTGCGCTGCTGCGTGCCGAAATATAAACTGGAACATTTTACAGGCCATATGCCGTCAGAGTACCAGGATACATGGGCTGCTTTGCCTGATAGCGGTGATTTTGCAGCGGGGGATACAGTCTATACCCTTTGCCATAACTGTTCTGCCATTATCGAAGAAACTAAACCGGGCGTAACCATCAAATCTCTTTGGGAACTCATGGATGAAGATCCGGATTTCTCCTATCCTGATTTTACGGGTCACACGATGATCCTGCAGGATTGCTGGCGCGCCTTTGACCGCACGGCAGAACAGGATGCAGTACGCTCGCTGCTGAAGAAAATGAAGATCACTGTAACAGAGCAGGAAGAACGCCGGGAAAAGACTGATTTTTGTGGCGTTTCCACGCTCCGGCCGGCACCACCGCGCAATTTGAAATTGGCACCACAGCGTTTTGTACACAATGCCAATGTGCAGGGGAAATTTGAAGATTGCACGCCTGAAGAACAGAAACGCCGCATGACTGAATATTGTCAGCGTTTTAACGGCAAGGAAGTCGTTTCCTACTGTCATTATTGTATGGAAGGCCTCCTCCTGGGTGGTGCCCGGGCGAAACATTTGGCAGAACTGGTGTTTAATCAATTTGAAACCTATCAGAAATAGGAGGGAGTTCCATGGCAAATCTTTATCCGTTTCACGGCCATTCGCCGCAAATTGATCCGGGAGCCTTTGTGGCAGATACGGCAACGATTGTCGGTGATGTAACCATAAAAAAAGGGGCCAATATCTGGCCCGGCGTCGTCATACGGGCTGACGAAAGTCCTATTGTTATCGGCGAGGGCGTAAATATTCAGGATAACACTGTCTTGCACACAGATCCCGGTTCGCCCATGATTTTAGATGATTATTGCATGATCGGGCATAAAGCGATTATCCATGGCCGGCATATTGGTTCAGGCACACTGATTGGTATGGGTGTCATTCTCATGGGAGAAACTGATATTGGCGATAGCTGCCTCATCGGCGCCGGTACGATGATTACACAAAACAAGGTCATTCCGCCGCGGTCCCTGGTCTACGGTACGCCTTTCCGTATCGTGCGTACCCTGGAAGAAGAAGAAATCAAGAACATCCATGAAGACATTATGGGGTATTACCGGCTGGGCCAGGAATATAAAGCCCTGCAGGATGAAAGAAACCGGGGAAAATAAGGAGGAATCTGCCATGTTCATGTATGAAATGCCGACACGGCTTTATTTTGGTAAAGACTGCATTGCCCAATCGGGTCAGGAACTATGCCGTTTAGGAAAAAAAGCGCTGCTCGTTACAGGCCGTCATTCGGCTAAGATCAATGGTTCCCAGAAGGCAATGACTGAGCAGCTCGAAACGTTGGGAATTGCCTAGGTTTTATTCGATGAGGTAGAAAATAATCCTTCCATTGAAACGGTCCGCAAGGCAGCGGCGCTCGGCAAAGCAGAAGGCGTCGATTTCGTCATCGGCATCGGCGGCGGCTCGCCTATGGATGCGGCGAAGGTCATTGCCCTCTTGTGCACGAATGAGCTCGATGATACAGCTCTCTTTACAGGGCCGTATGTCCGCCCTTTACCGATTGTGACTGTACCGACTACGTCCGGCACGGGCAGTGAGGTAACGAAGGTAGGTGTTTTGACCAATCCCCATATTGGCACGAAGCAATCCGTCAATACGCCGCTTATATTCCCGGCTGTATCCTTTGCCGACCCGACCTTTACAGAAAGCGTAAACCCTGTCGTTACAGTGGATACAGCAATCGATGCCTTGTCTCATGCCATTGAAGGCTACATGTCCAAAAAAGCAACGCCTATGAGTGATGTCTGGGCGGAAGAAGCGATGCGCTTCCTGGGCGTCCATTTGACAGAATTGAATGGGGCGTCCCTGTCCTATGCCGTACGGGAAGATTTGATGTATGGTGCCGTCTTGGCTGGTATGGTCATTGCCCAAACCGGGACGACACTGGTACATGGTATGGGCTATCAGCTGACCTATTATAAGGGCCTGACCCACGGACGGGCCAATGGTATCCTTTTACCGCATTACATGTCGCTCATGGAAGAAACCATGGCAGACAAGGTAGAAAAGGTATGGGAAATTCTGGGGCTTTCGGGCCTCGCTGATTTTACGGCGTGCATTAATAATCTCATGCCCGATACGGTATGCTTGACCGACGCGGAACTTGCCGAATATACGGCACTTACTATGCCTATGGGTGCCGTGACCAGCACGGCCTATGACGTAACAGAGGCCGTTGTAAAAGAGATGTACCAGTCCTTAGAACACTAAATACATAGCTTTTTTATTATAACCAGGTGCTAGTATCTATGCACCTGGTTATAATATTTTGTTTATAATTGTGCAAAGGGATAGACAAATTGTCAAAAAAAGTATATAGTACAGAGTATGTGATGAAAAGTACATAACATGACTCAAACATTACAAATAATAATGAAATCTAAAACCTTTGCGCGTCTATAATAAGAAATTTAAGACGCATAATAAAAGTTTTATGTAAATATTTCGATAAAAAGTCTACAAATTTGTTATTATGTGATATAATGAACGTATATTAACGAAAGACGAGTGCTTGATTTCAGCAGTTGCCCTATGTTGGTAACTGTATGATATATTAATAGCCCCTAATGGCATAGTCTATACTATACTATTTTGACTATGACTTTATCAAAAGGAGAGATGTAAAATGGGTTATATTCTTAACAAAGACCAGCAGGACCTCGTAGATTTGGCGAAAGACTTTGCACAGAAAAAGGTTGCTCCGTTCGTAGCTGAATTAGACCGTGCAGAAGTACCGGGCGAAAAATTGTATGAAATTTACAAAGAAGCTGTAGATATCGGCTTCTGCGGTCTCGAAATTCCGGAAGAATACGGCGGCATGGGTCAGGATTACTACACAGTAGCAGCTGTATACGAAGAACTCGCTAAAGTAGATGCTGGCTTTGCTACAGCCGTAGCAGCATCCGGCCTCGGCTTGAAACCGGTTCTGCAGCACGGCAACGATGCTCAGAAACAGTTGTATGCTGATAACCTGACAGGCGAAAAAGGCAGCGGTTTCTGCGCATTCTGCTTGACAGAACCTAACGCTGGTTCTGATGCTGCTGCAGGCACGACGGTTGCAGTTAAACAGGGCGATGAATATGTCATTAACGGCACGAAATGCTTCATCACAAACGGTGGTGTTGCTTCCGTATTCACAGTATTCGCTATTACGGACAAGACAAAAGGCGTAAAAGGCATTTCCGCTTTCATCGTTGAAAAAGACCGCCCGGGCGTTTCCATTGGTAAAGAAGAAGACAAAATGGGTATTCGTCTTTCCAACACGACAGAAGTTATCTTCCAGGACGTTCATATCCCGGCTGATCATCTGATCGGACAGGAAGGCAAAGGCTTCGTATATGCTATGCAGACACTGGACCTCGCTCGTCCGATGGTTGCATCCCTGGCTGTTGGTATTGCTCAGCGCGCTCTTGATGAAGCTGTTAAATATGCTCATGAACGTGTTACATTCGGCAAACCGATCATCAAACATGAAGCTATCGCTTTCAAATTAGCTGATATGGATATTAAGACAGAAGTTGCTCGTTCTGCTATCATCAACTTCCTCAACACGTACTATGCAGAACCGAAACGCAACTATACACGTGAAGCAGCTATTGCTAAATGCTATGCTGGCGATATCTCCGTTGAAGTTGCTCTGGACGCTGTTCAGATCCTCGGTGGTTTCGGCTACAGCCGTGAATATCCGGTAGAAAAACTCGTTCGTGATGCTAAGATCATGCAGATTTATGAAGGCACCAACGAAGTACAGAGAATCGTTATCTCCGGTTTCCTCGCAGCTAAGAAATAATTTTTCTAACGTCTGCCTTAGACGGCCCCTTGCTTGCAAGGGGCCGTTTTTTTTGCGGTGCAGCCGCTTCTTTTGCGCTTGCACCTGGTATTTCAAGCACTATCATGGTATAATCAAAAGACGTGTATATTACATGTTTTTTCAGATAACAAAGGGAACAGAAAAATCACGGGTATGGTGCCTGTGATTTTTTCTATCCCTTTCTTACGAGTGAAGTAAGGATATGTACAGGAGGTACTATGGCAGAATTACTGGCCCCGGCTGGTTCTCTCGAAACGGTATTGACAGCTATTGATGCAGGTGCAGATGCTGTCTATTTTGGTGGCAAGAGCTTCAACGCCCGCAAGTTTGCACATAATTTGGCTGATGAAACGATGGCGCAAGCCGTAGAAACAGCCCATTCTTTTGGTGTCAAAGTATATGTGACTGTCAATATCGTCATGGCAGATACAGAATTAGACGAATTAAAAGGGTATTTGCAGAAATTGGATGCCCTGCAGGTTGATGGGATTATTGTGCAGGACTTGGCCGTGGCCGCCCTGGCCCGGGAGTGTGCCCCTAATTTGCCGCTTCACGGCAGTACGCAAATGACGGTTTCCGATTTGCACGGTGTTCGTTTCCTCGAAAAAATGGGCTTCACACAGGTTGTCCTGGCGCGGGAACTGCCTCTTGCGGAAATCCGCTATATTTGTGCCCATGCTAAAGCGGCTATTGAAGTCTTTATCCATGGTGCCTCCTGTATGGCCTATTCGGGCCAATGTCTCATGAGCAGTTTTATTGGTGGCCGCAGCGGTAACCGTGGCGCCTGTGCCCAGCCGTGCCGCTTGCCTTATCAGCTTTATGACGGTGAAAAAGCTGTTTCTCCGTCTGAACGGTATTTATTGAGTCTCAAGGATTTAAACGGCGCTGCCTATATCGATGACCTTCTTGATGCCGGTGTGGCGTCCTTAAAAGTAGAAGGCCGTATGAAGGGGGCCGCCTATGTTCGTGCTGTGACCCGGGCCTATCGGCTGCTCATTGACGGCCACTACCAAGCGCCACGGCAACGGCAGGCGACACAGGAAGAAGCGGGACGTCTGTTGGCAGAAAGTTTTAATCGTACCTACCAGGATGATTTTTTAGGCGGCCATATCAGCCGCCATACTGTAACGGAGCAAACCTCCGGCAATTTAGTACCCAAGGCTGCCGGTACGGATCCCGGGTTGACACGCCGCATTCCCCTGTATGCCCATATCGATACAACAGAAGCACAACAGCTGCGCCTGACCTTTTGGGATGAAGCTGGTCATACAGTGCAGGCTGTGTCAGACTATGTTGTGCAAAAGGCCTCGCACCGGCCGGCTACGCAGACCTGGGCTGAAGCGCAGCTCTCCCGTCTGGGTGACAGCCTCTTTTCCTTAGTCCAGGCTACGCTTTGGGATGAAACGTATATGATTCCTGCCAGCGTACTCAATGACTTGCGGCGCCAGTGCTGCCATGCCTTACAGGAGCAAATAACGCAAAGCTACGCACGGCCTGCGGCAGGTAACCTGTTGGCCGCCCCACTACGCGATGTGCCGGAAATGACACGGCCGGACCGGCTGGAACTGACTGTGCGCTGTGACTCTCTGGAAGGCGCAGAAGCAGCCATAACCAATGGCGCATCCCGCGTGATTTACGGTGGTGAAACGTATACGCATAGCTTTACCCTGGGGACCGATTGGAAGCGGCTGGCAGGCCTTGCTAGCACAGCGGGTATTTCCTTTTGGGTAGCTACACCCCGTGTTTTTTGGCCCAGCCAGGCCACAGCTGTGCTGACTGAAATTAAACAGGCTATGGCTGCCGGTGCAGCTGGTGTCTATGCCGGTTCTATGGGGATTTTTGATCTCCTCCAGGAAAACCATATCAGCCTGCCTGTAAGTGCAGACTGGTCTCTCAATATATTTAACCATCTCAACGCGGGTCTTTATGCTGGACTGGGCTGTCAGGAAGTGACCTTGTCGCCGGAGCTGACGTTGCGGCAAATAAAGGCCATCGTAAAACACCTTTCTGTTCCCGTTGAAGTGCTGGCTGAAGGACGTATCGAAATGATGATTACAGAATACTGCCAGGCCGCTGCCTTATTGAGTAAAGAAGGCAAGACTCATTGCGGTGGTGCCTGCCGCAAACGGAATTTGTCTTTAAAAGATCGTCATGACGAGCATTTCCCTGTCGTTACAGACGAATTTTGCCGTAATCATATTCTTAACAACCGGGACCTCGATATGGCGCCGTATGTGAAGGAACTGCGTCAGGCCGGTATCGCCCGCTTACGGATTGAAGGACGGGGCCGGACGCCGCACTGGATAGCAGAACAGGTACGCCGCTATGGCCGCCTCTGTGATGGTACGGAAACGATGCTGCTCACGAAGGAAGACAGGACCGTAACGCGGGGTCATTTCTTCCACGGCATTTTATAAAGAGAACAAGGAGCAAAGAGTAATGAATAAACGTAGTATGCGGATTTTAGGGTTTTATCAGGTCCAGAATATGCTCGTACAATTGGCACCGTCGAGGTTATCCAAGGAAATTGCCCGGCGCCTGCGTCCGAGCAGTGATGAAACGGAAATCCGTCAGATGCTGACCGATACGGAAGAAGCCTTCCTCTGCTTGCAGCGGGAAGTTTCTACGCCCTTTGGCGGCATCACGGATATTCGGCCGGCCCTGGAAAAGGCTAAACGGGAAGTAACGCTTGACGGGCAGGAATGTGTCGATATTTGGAATAATATGGAACGCTACAGTGCGGTACAGTCCTATTTTGCAGAACGGCAGGACCTCTATCCCCACTTATATGAACAGGCCCAGGGCATTGGCGAGTTTTCTTTCCTCAGCCATAAGATGGCCCAAGTTTTTGACCAGAACCATCAAATACGCGACAATGCCTCACCAGAGCTGCTGCGCCTGCGCAACCGGATTATGGAGCTCGAACGGCAGACGAAGCGGTACATGCAGAGCGTTCTCCAGAGTAAAGAATATCAGAAATATTTTCAGGACGTCCTCATTACGATTCGTAACAACCGCTACGTCATTCCCGTCAAGCAGGAGTACCGCCATGCTTTTCCCGGCATTGTCCATGATACATCGGCCAGTGGCTCGACGCTCTATATTGAACCTATGGCCATCGTTAATGCCAATAATGACCTGCAGGCAGCCCGTATTGGCGAAACGCGGGAAATAGAAAAAATCTTCCGTCGTCTGACTACGCAGGTGCGGGAAAAATATACGGATCTCTATGAGAGCACCCTGTGTACGGGACAGCTGGAATTTATCTTTGCCAAGGCTCAGCTGGCACAGCAGATGAAAGCCTGCCGGCCGGATATATCGAAGACCGGACTGGTACGGCTGCTGCAAGCCCGTCATCCGCTCATCGACCCGAAGGTTGTCGTGCCGAACACGATCGTCCTGGGTGGCGACTACCGCATTCTCCTCATTACAGGCTCCAACACGGGGGGCAAGACGGTCTCTATGAAAACGCTGGGCCTTCTGGTTCTCATGCATCAGGCCGGCCTCTTTTTGCCTGTAACGGAAGGATCGGAATTGCCCGTATTCCGCGATGTTCTGGCTGATATTGGCGATGAACAGAATATTTCCCAAAATCTCAGTACGTTTTCAGGTCACATGAAGCAGCTCATTTATATCATCAAGCACTGCTCGGCTAACGATCTGATCCTGGCAGACGAATTGGGCTCCGGTACCGACCCGGCAGAAGGCAGTGCCATTGCCATTGCCATTTTGGAGGAGCTGTACCAAAAAGGGGCTTATGTCATGGTGACAACCCATTACAATGACCTGAAAAACTATGCCTATCGTACGGAAGGCATAGAAAATGCCCACGTTGAGTTTGATGTGGAAACACTCAAACCTACGTATAAACTGCGCATCGGCTCAGCTGGCAGCTCTCATGCTTTCAGTATCAGTGAACGTTTGGGCATGCCCAAGAATGTCCTTGAAAAGGCACGAGACCTGCGTAGCAAAGCACAGGACGTGAATATGGAAGCTATCCTGACGAAGCTTAACAACCAGGTTAAGCAAGTGGACGAAGAACAGGCGGAATTGGAAAAACGCCTGCAGGAAACACGGCGCCTGGAAGACGAGCTGCGTAAGGAAAACGAAAAAGTCAGGGAAAAACGGCAGGATATCATCGACTCGAGCCGCCGTGAAGCCGTTGATCTCAAGCGGGGCCTGCGGCTCGAAGCAGAAAAGATCATCCGCGAATTAAAGGAACAGACGAAGGAAAAGCTGACGGAAAAAGAACGGACTAAGGCTATCGAACAGGCCCGCCGTGCCATTCAGCAGATTTCCCTGCCGGAAGCACAGGCTGAAAAACGCGACCCCGTCGATATGGACCGCCTCAAGGTAGGCCAGCAGGTCTACGTCAACTCCCTCTCCGGCCTGGGCACGGTGACGGAAATCAACGGTAAAAAACTGACTGTTTCCGTACGGGGCATGACGGTCCGCGTCAAGGCCTCGGATATTAGCGCTCCCTACTTATCGGAAATCAAGCAGGAAAAGCAGGCCGAAAAGAAAGAAGCTACTCGTTCGTCATACCGGCCCATCCGTACCGGCGCCGTAGCAACGGAAGTCAACGTCATCGGTATGACCGGTGCCGAAGCCATGCCGGTGGTTGAACGCTTCCTTGACCAGGCCTTAGCTGCCGGCTTCAGCCCTGTCCGCATCATCCATGGTAAGGGCAGCGGTGCCCTGCGTAAGGCCATCCATGCCTTTTTGGACCGCCAGCCCTTTGTTACGTCGTACCGCCTGGATGATGCGCAAAACGGCGGCGACGGTGTTACGTTAGTATATTTCTAAACCTTGCTTACAAAAAAGGGGCTGTGAAATAACGCCCCTATAAAAACGAATGAGGATCACTGGCTCGA